>JAATGO010000309.1 GCA_015654605.1 Betaproteobacteria bacterium | reverse complement strand
TGCAACAACATATGGGGGTGATTGAATGTGAAAGCCGCCCTGGTTGCACGGATTTCCGGATATTAATACCACTTCCATGAGTAATTTATCCATCTGGATACAAGTAGTCGTGGCGATGCCACATCTTCACTAGCAGAGTAAGAACATTATATGAAACCAATCTGGATTGTTGACGACGACGAATCAATACGTTGGGTACTGGAAAAAGCGCTCGCACGCGAAAATCTCGCCACACAAAGTTTTTCCAGTGCACGCGAAGCCATGCAGGCTTTGGAAACCAGTACACCGCAAGTACTGGTTTCTGATATCCGTATGCCAGGGGTTTCTGGCCTAGAACTTTTGCAAACGGTTAAGGCGAAACATCCTGGTATTCCTGTGATTATCATCACTGCTTTTTCTGACCTGGATTCAGCAGTATCCGCATTTCAAGGAGGTGCATTTGAATACCTGGCAAAACCATTTGATGTAGATAAGGCGGTTGAACTTATCCGTCGCGCATTGGAAGAAAGTCTGCGTGAGACGGATGTGGAACAGTCGTCAGCGAATACGCCAGAAATTCTTGGTCAGGCACCTGCTATGCAGGATGTTTTCCGTGCGATCGGACGCTTGTCTCAATCGAATGTGACGGTACTGATTACAGGAGAATCAGGTTCTGGTAAGGAATTGGTCGCACGGGCGTTGCACAAACACAGTCCTCGTGCGACGCAGCCATTTGTTGCATTGAATACCGCGGCGATTCCTAAGGATCTGCTTGAATCCGAACTGTTTGGGCATGAGCGTGGCGCGTTTACGGGTGCACAAGCAATGCGTCGAGGTCGCTTTGAACAGGCTGAAGGGGGAACCTTGTTCCTCGACGAAATTGGCGATATGCCACTAGACTTGCAGACGCGGTTATTACGCGTTTTGTCAGACGGTCATTTTTATCGTGTTGGTGGACACCAGTCATTGAAGGCGAATGTGCGCGTGATCGCTGCGACACACCAGAATCTAGAGCATCGTGTGCGTGAAGGTTTATTCCGAGAAGATTTATATCATCGTCTCAACGTGATTCGCTTACGGCTACCTAGCTTACGGGAACGCAGCGAAGATATTCCGATTTTGGCACGACATTTTCTTACCCAAAGTGCACGTCAGTTAGGCGTTGAAGCAAAGCGCCTGTCACCACAGGCGATGCAATTCCTATCTCAGCTAGAGTTGCCAGGTAATGTACGCCAACTGGAAAATCTGTGTAATTGGATTACAGTCATGGCGCCAGGACAGACGGTTGAGGTCAAGGATTTACCTCCTGATTTGATTGAGGAGCGCAGTCATATCGCGCCATCCGTAGCTATGCCATATGTCAGTCCAGCGCATAGTGTGAGCGAGGCGCATGTGACGCAAGGATCCGATAGTGGGCGTAATGGTGTTGATAAACTACACTGGGTGACTTTGTTAGAAAATGAAGCCGCACAAATGTTGTCGGAAGAGCGTCCAGAAGTGATGGATATTTTAGGGCGGCAATTTGAGGCAGCATTGATCAAAATTGCGCTTAAACATACGCATGGACGAAAAAATGATGCTGCCGTACGACTGGGTATCGGGCGTAATACGATTACACGCAAAATTCAAGAATTGGGAATTGGTGGGGCAGAGGAAGATTAATTTTCTGTGCCGGTGATATCACTTTAATGGCTGATCGTTTATGGTATTTTTCTCCATTTTCAGCTTGCGCCATAAAGTGGTACGACTGATGCCAAGATATTGAGCTGCCGCAGCACGGTTATGATTGAAGCGGGGTAGCACTTGCATAACCGATTCTGCTGAGGTACTTGAGGTATTTAGGGATGGGATATCGTTGTTGATAACCTGAAGAAGGTTTGGCTGCGACATAATTTCTGGCGCAATGCGACTGATCAGTTGCGGTGTGATTGATTGAAGGGGTTCCTCTGCCAAAAACAAGGCCAGTCGCTCCATCATATTACGGAGTTCTCGAATATTGCCCGGCCAGGTATAGTGCATGAGCAATGGTGCGCATTGCATGATTTCTGCATATAGATTAGCGTGTGGCCGGATGTCCATTGCTGCTAATGCATTTTTTAGACACCATTGCGCTAAAGTGACGATATCTTCTGGGCGTGTTCGCAGTGCCGGTAACTGTAAGCGCAATACGCCCAGTCGGTAGAATAGATCAGAACGGAAGAGTCCTTTTTTGACTAAAATGTCCAGATCGCAATGCGTCGCACTGATAATGCGGACACTTACAGGGATGGGGCGAGTGCCTCCTACACGAACGACCTCGCGCTCTTCTAGTACGCGTAGCAAACGTGTTTGTAAGGACAATGGCATTTCGCCGATTTCATCCAGGAAAAGAGTGCCATGATGTGCGACTTCAAATAAGCCTGCGCGGCCACCTCGTCGAGAACCGGTAAACGCACCCTCCTCGTAACCGAAGAGTTCTGATTCCAACAGCGATTCTGCAAGCGCTCCGCAGTTAACTGCTACGAATGGCCTTTTAGTTTGAGTTTTTCCTTGCATGGATGGATGCGCTCGATGGATAGCCTGAGCGGCCAGTTCTTTGCCTGTTCCTGTTTCTCCCTGGATGAGCACTGTGGCTGGAGATTTAGCAAACAGTGTAATTGACTGACGTACGGCTTCCATGACGGGAGAGTCACCGCGCAGATCAGTCACTCGATGTCGGGCACGCAAGGTATCGGCAACAGGAGTCGCTCTACCTCGTGTTGTTTCTAACTGTGTGAAGCGGGCTAGTTCGAGTGCATCATCGAACGCTTGCCGAATGGTGGGGGCAGAATACACAAAAATACCGGCGAGTCCGGCCTCTTCAGCCAAGTCCGTAATCAGACCAGCACCTACGATGGCTTTGATCCCTGCCGCCTTGAGTTCGTTGATTTGAGAGCGAGCATCTTCTTCTGTTGCATAGGTACGCTGCACAATATGCAGGCCAAAGGTGGCCTGAAATTCAGCGAGGGCAGGCATAGTTTCTTGATAGGTAATGAGTCCAATGTGCGGTGTGATTTTGCGTGCACGTGTTAATGCCTGCATGATGTCAAAGCCGCTTGCTTTAGCAATAAT
>JAATGO010000055.1 GCA_015654605.1 Betaproteobacteria bacterium | reverse complement strand
GAATCGGGCTGCTTTTTGTTATTAATGATGCGTGTGCTCGTGCTTCGCGTCAGTTGTTTCCACATGTACCGAGACATCGACCTTGCCAGCTTTTTCAAAAGTCAGCGTCATTGGAAACTGGTCGCCTGCTTTTAATGGGTGTTGCAAGCCAAAGAGCATGATGTGATAACCGCTGCCTGGTTTCATGGTGAGCGTTTCGGTGGATTTGATGCCAATATCCTGAACTTCTCGCATTTTCATGATATCGCCATCCATGCTCATGGTATGGAGTTCTGCGGATTTGGCGATAGGAGAGGTGACGGCAGTCAGCTTATCGTCATTTTTACCATGGTTCTCAATGCTGAGGAATGCCCCTGCAGTGGGTTGGCCAGGAACCGTGGTATGGGAATAAGGATGGCCGATGGTTAAGTCCCCCACTTTGTACTCATGTGCGGAGATGTCCGAACTGAACAGGAGAACTGCTGAGGTGGCAATGACGCAGGTGACATAGCGCAAAGACATAAATTTCCTTTAAGAAAGTAGGAGGTTATACATACATGTGAGCTTGCATGGTCATGTCTGTCCTGAGCGATACACGTGCTTTAACGATATGACATTAGGCCATGGTAGCTTATTTAGGTCTGACACGGTAGCCAAGTGTGGATGCCTGTTGATATGTCCATACCAGCCTGAATAGATGATATTGAATTCCGGCAATAGTTCCCATGGCAGGCCGTAGCATTTGCCATATACCAGGTGACGGGCATTGGCGGGATGATGATTATGTGTTTGTGACAGATGGCGGATACTGCATACCAGAACGTGGGGAAATGCTATCAACTATTGGATTATTGCAGGGTGACGACTTAATGGCGATTAATTATGCAATGTAAGGCGCCGAAAACATACGTCAATTGAAATAATAAGGATAAAAGATGATATTAGCCGTATGGTTGGAGAGGATAGCGGGGACAGCATAGCGTCTTTTGGGGGAGATAAAGGGGGGAAATGAGAGATCCTAAATTGATTGTTCGCAAGCGGTAGGCTAGACTTACCGCCTTTGGTCGGTTTTTGTAGAAGGAGTTTCCATGTTCAGCGTAAAAAAGGTGTCGTTGCCAGTTGTAAATAAAGTATTTGTAGGGGCTATGGCAGCGATTTTGTTTGCTGTGATGTTTACAGAAGCAGCGTTGGCTGCGGATAAATCTGTTGCTGTTACAGCGATTGTTGAACATCCGGCGCTCGATGCGATACGCAATGGCGTTCATGATGAATTGAAAGAGCAAGGGTACGAAGAGGGGAAAAATTTGCACTGGCAGTATCAAAGTGCGCAAGGTAATACAGGTACGGCAGCACAAATTGCCCGTAAATTTGTGGGAGACCACCCCGATGTCATTGTGGCGATTGGTACGCCATCAGCACAGGCGATTGTGGCTGCAACCCTATCCATTCCTATCGTTTATGCGGGTGTGACGGATCCAGTGGCCGCGCATCTGACCAAAACACTGGCCCCTTCGGGAACAAATGTCACTGGGGTTTCAGATGCACTGGAGTTGAGTCGGCAACTCGCGCTGATCAAACGTGTCGTACCGAATGCCAAGCGGATTGGTATGGTGTATAACCCTGGCGAAGTCAATTCTGTTGTTGTTGCTAACAATCTTAAAAGCATATTGGCACAATCGGGTATGACACTGGTTGAAGCGGCTGCACCACGGTCAGTCGATGTTGGTTCCGCTGCTAAAAGTCTGGTGGGGAAGGTGGATGCGATTTACACCAATACGGATAACAATGTTGTTTCGGCATATGAGTCGCTTGTCAAAGTGGGCAATGATGCAAAGATTGCGTTGATTGCCTCGGATCCAGACAGCGTCAAACGCGGTGCTATTGCGGCATTTGGAGTCAATTATTATGACCTTGGGCGGCAAACGGGCAAGGTTGTTGTGCGCATTCTCAAAGGACAAAATCCGGGAACGATTGCTTCGGCTACGGGAAATCAATTGGAATTGTTGGTCAATGCGACTGCAGCGAAGAAGCAAGGCGTAACATTGTCGCCTGATCTGCTGAAATCGGCGAGCCAAATTATCCAATAGAGAATAAAGACGGGCGAAGGCGAGAGAGATCAAAGAAATAAAGTTGAAGAAACAATGCGAAAAAAAGAAACGAAGAAATAAAAATGTGTCATGACAAAAGAGAACTGCGGCATCTGCATATACAGATGTCTGCCAACTTATAACCAGGAGAAAAAATGTTGGTTCTGAATAAATCCTTTCGCTTGGCCATCGGTACCCTGATGTTAGTGCTTGCATGTGTGAGCCAAGGGCAGGCTGCGGAAAAGAAGTCGGTATTAGTCACATCCATTGTTGAACATCCTGCCTTGGATGCGGTACGGGACGGTACTAAAGATGAATTGAAAGCAGAAGGTTTTGAAGAGGGGAAGAATCTGGTATGGGAATTTCAGAGCGCGCAAGGCAATGCCAGTATTGCTGGGCAGATTGCACGTAAATTCGTAGGGGAAAATCCTGATGTGATCGTGGCGATTGCGACACCTTCGGCACAAGCCATTGTGGCCGCAACAAAAACGATTCCTGTTGTGTACTCAGGAATTGCTGACCCTATTGCCGCGCATCTGGTGGCAGGATGGGCGCCGTCAGGTACCAATGTGACTGGTTTGTCGCATATGCTGGATCCGAATCGGCAGGTGGATATTCTGAAAAAGGTAGTTCCAGGAGTCAAACGCGTTGGTATCGTATACAATCCCGGCGAAGCCAATTCTGTGTCAGCTATGCAAAGCATTAAGGCGGTACTCGACAAGCAGGGGATTAAATTGGTTGAGGCGGCAGCACCGCGCTCGGTCGATGTTTCTTCTGCTGCCAAGAGCTTGATCGGTAAAATCGATGCCATGTACAGTACGACGGATAATAATGTCGTTTCAACTTACGAGTCGTTGGTCAAGGTATGTAACGATGCAAAAATCCCTTTGATTGCTTCAGATACTGATAGTGTGAAACGTGGTGCGATCGCCGCGCTTGGAGTGAATTTTTATGATTTGGGGCGACAAACTGGTAAGGTGGTCGCACGTATTTTACGCGGCGAAAAGCCTGGTGATATTGCTTCTGCGACCAGTCATAATCTGGAACTATTTATTAATACTAGTGCAGCCCAGAAACAGGGTGTGACATTATCACCGGAATTTGTGAAGTCAGCGACCAAGGTATTGAATTAATGGTTGTCGATAAGCGTTGCAAATAAAAGTGTTGTCAATATGCGTGCGGTGGCATGCGGGACTACGGATGCTGTAACGCCCCCGCTGCCTTGAGCATGGGGCAGTAATGCTGGTTGTGTTTTCTAGAAAGTTTGTTTATGTCGTTGTATACATTGCTCGGGGCACTCGAGATCGGTCTGATTTTCAGTCTTGTGGCATTAGGAGTCTTCATTTCTTTTCGCATTCTTGCCTTTCCTGATTTGACAGTGGATGGCAGTTTCCCGCTTGGTGCAGCAGTCGCGGCAACAATGATTGCTGCTGGATATGATCCATTTTTATCCACTGTGGCAGCGCTCTTTGCCGGGGCACTAGCTGGTTTTATCACCGGCTGGTTGAATGTGCGTTTAAAAATCATGAATTTGCTAGCCAGCATCCTGATGATGATTGCTCTCTATTCGATCAATTTGCGCGTTATGGGAAAGCCCAATGTGCCACTGATCAATGAGGCCACTATATTCAGTATATTGCAGCCAGCATGGATCCCTGATTATGTAGCGCGGCCATTGTTGCTACTGCTCATCGTGATCGTGGTGAAATTACTGTTAGACTGGTTTTTGGCTTCCGAAGCAGGATTGGCGATGCGTGCTACTGGGGCCAATGCACGGATGGCTCGTGCGCAGGGTATCGCTACCGGACGCGCGACTTTGGTTGGTATGGCATTGGCGAATAGCCTGGTGGCATTGGGAGGAGCCCTGTTTGCGCAGACGCAGGGTGGAGCCGATATATCCATGGGCATTGGTACCATCGTCATTGGCTTGGCGGCGGTGATCATTGGTGAAACCATTTTGCCAGCACGGCGTTTGGTCTGGACGACGTTGGCCGTTATTCTGGGGGCGATCTTGTATCGTTTCTTTATTGCCCTGGCGCTCAATATTGATTTTATTGGTTTGCAGGCACAGGATCTGAACCTGGTGACGGCAGTATTGGTCATGTTGGCACTTGTATTGCCGATGGGACGGCGTAAGTTGGCGATGCGCCGCAATGGAGGAGCGTGATATGTTAAGAGCCAAAGATTTACAGATTACGTTCAATCCAGGAACACCGATTGAAAATCAGGTATTAAGAGGTTTTGACCTAGAGATCCCAACCGGGCAGTTTGTTTCGGTAATT
>JAATGO010000190.1 GCA_015654605.1 Betaproteobacteria bacterium | reverse complement strand
TCGCATTATTTCAATATGCGGTACCTGATCTTCCCCGACTGGCACCTGACTTGCACGATAAATTAGGACATCCGCAGCCTGTAATAGGGGGTACCCCAAAAATCCATAGGTTGCCAAATCGCGGTCAGCCAGCTTTTCTTGTTGATCCTTGTATGTTGGAACGCGTTCTAGCCAACCCAGGGGTGTCGCCATCGATAACAGCAGGTGCAACTCGGCATGCTCGGGGATACGTGATTGAATAAACAAGGTGGCCTGTGAAGGGTCAATACCAGCGGCAAGCCAGTCAATGACCATATCCCATACGCTAGCTTCGATCACGCTCGGATCAGCATAATGCGTCGTCAAAGCATGCCAGTCAGCAACAAAAAACAGGCAAGGCAACTCAGACTGAAGCCGAACCCAATTCTTTAATGCTCCATGATAGTGGCCTAAATGTAATGCGCCCGTAGGACGCATACCGGAGACAACGCGATCAGGATACATAATGAAAATTAGCTAAAAACGATAGAAAGAAGTTGCGCTGACGAAAAGGGTGTCATCAGCCCCAATAACTGGCAAGCTCCGTACATCAAAGGAAATATCCACCAGGAATAAATGACTTTTAGCAATACTAATGCCATCACGATAAAAAATCCGTAAGGCTCAATTTTTGCAAATTGATAGGCATATCTGTGTGGCAGTATCGATACCAGAATACGGCCACCATCCAATGGCGGCACAGGAAATAAATTGAAAGCGAACATCACCAGATTCACCAGCACACCTGCACGCGCCATAAGCAAAAAGAAGCTTTCCTGCACCTGTAACGCCACCAGCGCATAGATTAGCCAACTCCAGAGTAATGCCATCACAAAATTAGCGCCGGGTCCAGCTAGAGCAACCCACGCCATATCCCGCTTTGGCTTGCGTAGCCTGCCAAAATTAATCGGCACTGGCTTGGCATATCCAAACAGAAACGCTCCTGCCGTCGCAAAATAAAGCAGTATCAGGATCAGAATAGTGCCCACCGGGTCAATATGGCGTACGGGATTGATACTCATGCGCCCAAGAGCATAAGCGGTATTGTCTCCTAAGTACTTGGCGGCAAAGGCATGCGCTGCCTCATGCAAAGTAATAGCAAAGAGTACTGGTAGCGCATAAACTGCGATAGTCTGTATAAGATCATTCATGGGCGGATTTTACCAGAGCAGCAAACTGCCACGGAAATTGAATAAACAATGAAGCGGCACGACTACTCATGTCTCAAATTTCTATTATTAAGTTTTAACACTTATAACCCAAACGGTGCCGCATCACCTCGGCCCTGTCGTACTAGTAATGCTTCATCGCCAGTCAAATCAATCACCGTGGTAGGCTCCAGACTGCAGGCACCACTATCAATGATCACATCAATTTGTTTATCCAGCCGATCACGGATTTCCTCGGCGTCGGTAAGTGCATGTTCCTGATCTGGCAAGATCAGTGTCGTTCCTAGCAATGGTTGTCCAAGCTCGGCCAGCAAAGCCTGTGCAATTGGATTTTCCGGAACACGCAAACCAATTGTCTTGCGTGAAGGATGGCTCAGCCTGCGCGGCACATCCTTCGTTGCCTCCAGAATAAATGTATACGGCCCTGGCGTCGCACTTTTTAACAGGCGATACTGACGGTTATCCACTCGCGCATATTGCGCAATCTCGCCCAAATCCCTGCATAGTAACGTCAGATGATGTTTGTCATCGACACCACGAATCCTGCGCAGACGTTCAACTGCGTCCTTATTGTCCAGCTGACATACCAAGGCGTAGCAGGAATCCGTCGGCAATGCGGCAATACCTCCTGCTTCAATAATCTGGACAGCCTGTTTGATCAGCCTTGGCTGTGGATTAACTGGATGTAATTGAAAAAACTGGCTCATGCATTTCGTTCATATTAAAAACGGCGACTACCGTAATCGTGTCGCCGTGTTATTCAAGCTTCAAAAAATCAATGCAGCATCAACGTATGCTACGCAAAGCTGCAATACGTTTCTCTAACGGAGGATGGCTTGAAAACAGCTCCGTAAAACCGGCTTTGTCATTGATTCCCATCGCTGCCATCGACTCTGGCAAAGTCCCCGCTGGGACACCTCCCAAGCGTGCCAAGGCATGCATCATCGGCTGCGCGCTGCCCAATAGTCGTGCCGAACCAGAATCAGCACGAAACTCTCTCTGCCTTGAAAACCACGCCACAATTAAAGATGCGCCAATACCAAAAACAATCTGCGATACCATGACAGTGACCATATATCCAATGCCAGGACCATTATCGTTATTACGTGAAATCGCGCGATCAACCATATAACCCACCACTCGCGATAAAAAAACAACGAAAGTATTCACGACGCCTTGGATCAAGGTCATCGTTACCATGTCACCATTGGCCACATGTGAAATTTCATGTCCCAATACGGCTTCCACTTCTTCCTTTGTCATGCTTTGTAACAGCTCGGTGGATACCGCTACTAAAGCCGCATTTTTGCTAGCCCCTGTAGCGAAGGCATTTGGTGCCCCATCATAGACAGCAACTTCTGGCATCCCAATGCCTGCACGCTGAGCCAATTTGCTCACGGTATCTACCAGCCAAAGTTCCGTTGAGTTGGAGGGAGTATCAATGACCCTGGCGCCAGTCGACCATTTTGCCATCGTTTTACTCATCAACAATGAAATGATCGATCCTGTAAAACCAACTACCAGAGAAAATACCAATAACGTTGGCAAATCCAACCCGGACTGGGTCAGAAATCTGTCCGCACCAAGCAGCGATAAAATGACGCTCATTACCACCAATACGGCGATATTAGTTGCGAGGAACAGGAAAATACGTTTCATAGTGAAAACTCCTACCAGGGAAATAATTGTAAAAGCCTGATTATTAACACGCTTAACACGCAGAAAAACAAGCAGACAAGCATGCCAATAAACACTACGGAGACTGTCTGTATTGCATTATTTACAAAAAATTTGTCAACAAACACAATATAGAGCCGCCTATTTGGAGACGCTCATCCCTACTAAGATTGGTGGAACGAGCACTAGATAGGAATAAACCAGAAAAATTCAAGAGAGCAACGATAACAAAGAGGCCGAGTCCCAAACAAATAAGATCAGTATGACCAATTTACTACCATAGCAATGGGAATATGGGTGAGCACTGCGCGCAGCAGGAATCGTCCCGATCCCTATAATGCCCAGTTATGCCACACTGGCGTCAAACCGTGGGGCAACGGGGGAAGTTTCCCCAAATCAACCCGCGATTCTCCCGGACTATGGAAATCAGAACCAATCGATGCCAAAAATCCGTACCGTTTGGCCACTCGTGCATATTCCTCATATTGTGCCGGTGTATGGCTACCAGTGGTCACTTCAATCGCCAGACCACCACACTGCAGGAATTCATCAAATAAGGCACCAAATTCAAGTTCACTATAGTGATAACGTCCGGGATGAGCAATGACAGCTGTGCCGCCAGCAGCAGTAATCCAGCTTACGGCCTGTTCCAACGTAGCCCAGCGATGTGGAATATACCCAGGCTTACCTTCACTTAGGAAATTCTCGAAGACTTCTTTGATGCTCGCGCAGCGCCCCAGTTCAACAATATATCGCGCAAAATGTGTACGTGACATGAGGTCTGGATTGCCCACATGCTTTAAAGCACCTTCAAAGGCACCTGGAATCCCCTCTAATGCCAATTGTGCCGCGATGTCTCTTCCGCGCTGCTCTCGGCCATAGCGTGTCGCATGCAAACCCTGCACTAAAGTAGGTTCAGTCTCATCAATTTGCAAACCAACAATATGTACAGTCTGTCCAGCCCATGTCACGGAAATTTCTACCCCTGCAACATAGCACAGCCCCAACGCGGTGGCTGCCTCACGTGCTGCTGCAATGCCGCTGATTTCATCATGGTCAGTCAATGCCCACACATCTACACCATTCGCTTTGGCACGCGCAGCAACTACTGCTGGCGACAGTGTGCCGTCAGAAACGTTGGAATGACAATGCAAGTCGACATTCAGCATGGCAAGATAAACAATAAAAAAAGACTAAGCTCATTGTACGCTGCTTAGTCTACAGATGCCAAAATGGTGCTATTTCGCCTCTGCTATTGCAGGTAACGGGATAAGTCAAATGACGAACGCTTGCCAATGCTGCTGAAATGTTCGTCCAACCATTGTTCGGCGCGTTCTCGCCCCTGCTTATATAACGCTTTAATAAAGGACTCTTGCGTATTGAGCTTGCTCATCACTGTCAATTGACTCATAAAATCATCCGCATCCACCATATGCATATTCAAGCTCTTTAAACGGCGCTCCAATGTCCCAAGAGAAGATGCTGATTCTGCCAAATGTTTCGCTAAGGCCAGACCACCCAGCTCAGTAAAAAAAGCCGAGCTAAAACTCATCTCGCTAAGACGTTGCGCAATATCATCTGGTGTCTCTGGTACCTTTGTACGGCGAAAAGGATGGAGTAGCACTACCACTATGTCACGTGCCGTACACAGATGCCATAAAGGGAAAATGGGGGGATTTGCAGTCAGGCCACCATCC
Organism: Betaproteobacteria bacterium; assembly: GCA_015654605.1. The sequence goes on along the minus strand of JAATGO010000190.1, from coordinate 2,889 downwards.
CAATAAGCCTCTCCTTCAATTTCTACAGGATGATGGAGCGATGGCAAACATGCCGACGCCAGCAAAGTATTGAGATTAAGTTCATGATTTCGGAAAATTCTTAATGTCCCAGTACTTACCTGGGTAGCAGCAATAAACAGCTTGATACTACCTTTTTTACGTAAATGTTCAAAATCTACTTGCTGTTCCAGTAGATCCCGTAAAGGGTTAATGTCGAGAGGATTAAACTGGGCAGGAGAAAGAAAACGTGACATTGCCATAAAAGCCTGCATTGCTGGTGCTGGTGGCTTGGGCATGAAATTTGGCTGCACCAAAGAGAAAAAATCAGTTGGTAAAAATTTGAATGGCTCTTTAGTGGCAATACTATTCCAGAATGTAGCAAGTGCTGCGCGAGCACCTTCGCGCCCTCCCATTGTCAGACCATATGCCAATACGACTGCATTCATTGCCCCAGCGCTAGCACCACTGATTCCCTCCACTTCTATGCGTCCATCTTCCAGAAAACGATCCAATACGCCCCAGGTAAATGCGCCATGTGACCCGCCACCCTGTAATCCCAATGTCACCATCTTATTTTGCATATGATCCTTTTATAATCCTTTATATAATTGCTGATGCATTCCAGAAAGTGATATGGTATCAATACCGCCATACAGCTTGTCACGTAATTCACCAGTAATGGTATAACATTACCATTACAGAAATGTTAGTGGGCATTGCCATATCTATGCTCATACTTGGCGAATTTGAGTCAATCTGTTTCCTACTTGCAAACAATACATGCAAGAAATTGAGGAATGACATCAATGTCATATGATTAGAACCCATTTCATCAATAGGCACGAAATGAGTTCTACTCTAAATATAGCGTGTAACAAACTCCTATACTTATTTGAGGAAAAATGAAATCTCTCTGTGTTTATTGTGGTTCTTCCATGGGTGCATCGGAAATCTATACTGAATATGCATTAGATCTAGCCAGGCAAATGGTGCAAAACGATCTTGCATTAGTCTATGGCGGTGGTAACGTTGGTTTAATGGGTGTCATTGCCACTGAAGTTATCCGACTTGGCGGCCAGGCCACGGGGGTGATACCTCAAGCCTTAGTGGATAAGGAAATCGGACATAACTCATTAACTGAACTGCATATTGTCAACAATATGCATGAACGCAAAGCAATGATGGCTGAACTGTCTGATGGATTTATCGCCATGCCAGGAGGCATAGGAACCCTGGAGGAATTGTTTGAAGTCTTGACCTGGGCACAATTGGGTTTTCACTATAAACCCATTGGCTTGCTCAACGTGGAAGGTTTTTACGATAGTCTGATTGCCTTTGTCGGCCACTTGGTAACGCAGCGCTTTGTTACAGCAGAACAGGCGCAGTTAATGATGCATGAACGCCATGCCGCGACACTCCTGACACGCTTTAAAACCTTTACGCCCACTTATACCAATAAATGGGCCACTAAAAACACCGTAGACAATCTGTTGTCCTGAGGCGGATAGAGCATATCTGATAGCTGCTGCGGGCGATTTTTACCGCAGCATCACCATCAGGCATCGAGCGCTTGCCGGAAATCCTCTATCAGATCTTCAGTATCTTCCAATCCAGCGGAAACCCGAATCAGTGACTCTGCAATGCCCATGCTGGCACGGCGTTCTGCACCCATCTCATAAAAAATGGTATGCGCTACCGGAATCACTAAAGTGCGTGTATCTCCTAAATTACTGGCAGGTACTGCCAAGCGCAGACAATTAAGATAGTCAAAACAATCAATACCGTCTCGTAATTCAAAACTGAGCAGATTGCCATAGGCGTGAAACAATTCGCTTGCCAACGCATGCTGTGGATGTGATTCCAAGCCAGGATAATGTACGGCGGTCACACGTGCATCAGCCGCCAGCATTTGTGCCAGAGCTAACGCATTGCGACACTCTCGCTCCTGACGCAAGGCCATCGTTTCTGCGCCCACAGCAATATGGTGTGCCGCCTCTGGTGCTAATGAGGCACCAAAATCACGTAATGCCTTGGCACGAATCTGTGCTATACCCCACAGTGCTTGAGCCTGACGCTTGTAATTTTCTGCAATATGAGGATAGCGCGACCAATCGTATCGCCCCGTATCAGTCAAGGCACCACCTAATGCATTGCCATGTCCACCAATAGATTTGGTCAATGAGTTCACTACCAGCCCGGCGCCAACTGATTTAGGACGAAATAAGTAAGGTGACGTCATGGTATTGTCAACGATATACAAAATACCTCGCTCATGACACAGCTTACCAATCCGCTTCAGATCAGCAATCTGGGTACGAGGATTAGCAATGGTTTCTACAAAAACGATGCGTGTAGCAGGTGTCAATGCAGCTTCCACAGCGCTCACGTCAGTGGCATCCACCATCGACACACGTGCTCCCTGAGCATTCACTGTCATCCAGAGACTGTTGGTATTGCCAAACAGGAATGCTGATGACACGACATGATCACCTTCGCGCAATAAGCCTTGCACGATAGCTCCTATCGCTGCCATCCCTGTGGCAAAGCAAATGGTGGCAATACCATCTTCCATTCCTGTAATTTTGTCCTCAAGAGCAGACACGGTTGGGTTGCCCTGACGGCCATAACGGTAGCCCGGTTGCTTGCCTTGAAACACTTCGGCCAGCTGGCGAGCATCCTGATAAGCAAACGCAACAGAGGTATGAATTGGTTTATGTAAAGAACCGTGCTCTATCGGTTTTTGTCGATCGCTATGCAAAATAGTCGTGGTAAAACCGTATTTTTTTTTGTCATTCATAATGGATATGGAATCTCAATAAAATCAATTGCATAGAGGAATAAACACGCAACATATTATTCTATTGCATCAGAATAATACTCCTGCAATTC
>JAATGO010000252.1 GCA_015654605.1 Betaproteobacteria bacterium | reverse complement strand
GGTGGTGTGGGTGGTGTGACGGTCACTTTCCAGATGGCGGCATGGAGCTGACCAGCATCTGTACTTGCATTTTCCACAATGACGCTGCCGTCAGCAGAGACATCCATGGCTTCAGAAAAGCCGCCACCGAGTGTCCCCAGGTCGGTTACCATCGTCGATCTATCGAACCATGCTGCGGCATGTGCCTGACCAGCAGTTGTTTCCGCTTGTCCCACAATCACGTTGCCGTTAGCTGAGACGGTTTTGGCGAAAGAGGCATTGCCCCCAAGGGTTCCCAGGTCGGTTGCCGTTGTCGATCTATCGTACCATGCTACAGCATGTAAGTCGCCAGCAGCGGTGTCTGCATTTCCCATAATGACGCTACCGTCAGCAGAGGCCCCCCTGGCTGTAGAATTGTCACCACCGAGGGTTCCCAGGTCAGTTGCTGTCATCGATCGATTGAACCATGCTGCGGCATGTGCCTGACCAGCAGCTGTTTGCGCTTGCCCCACAATGACGTTGCCGTCAGCAGAGACGCCAAGAGTGTAAGAGTAGTCCCCCCCCAAGGGTTCCCAGGTCGACTGGAGTCGTCGATTTATCGTACCATGCTGCGGCATGTCCGGAATTAGAAGCTGTGGTGACCGAATCCCCCACGATGACATTGCCGTCAGCAGAGACAGCTCTGGCCGTAGCCTCACCATTACCGCCTGGTAAGGCTTGCAGCTCTTGTGGAGTCCTCGATCCATCAAACCATACTTCGCTATTTGTAACTTCGCCATATATATCCAACAAGGATCCTATAATGACGCTGCCGTCAGCAGAGATTAAATAGGGCCTCAAGGAGGCGCCTATGTCAGTTGGCCCACTAGCATTGTGGCCATCAGCAGCAAATGCGGTGCTAGCAAACGCTGCGCTAATGGCCAAGTGCAATGCCAGTAATGGTAATTTGGGTTTCATGAAGATATTTCCTTTTAGTGACAGGTACTAAACTAACCAACAAAATAGTTGTTGCATCATTGCCATTTTTTATTAAAACAGTTACGTTACTTAACCTCGAGAGCATTTATGACTGGCAATGGCACGCCGCCGCCGTCAAATGAGCCAACACGGTGGGCAAATGTAGAAAGCTAGTAGGTAGGTAGAAGTGCGGCTGACAATATCCGTAGTAAGGCAGACGATGACTTTTGATTTTTCTCCATTTTGGACGATATTAAATAATTGCCCAATTGTAATAATTAATGCCCATGGGAAAATGTTAACGTTTATGACTGTCTTGCAGTACTGATGATTTTGTCTTTCAGCGTGCGGCGTCAGGATGCTTGATGCCATGCACAAGCAACAGATCTGCCGACAGACTCGTGTGTGAAAACACAGGTACAGCAGAACAAAAAGGATATTAGATAAGCCGAAATTTGGTATGTGAACGCCATCGCTGTTGATACACAATGCCATTGCTGTCACTACCGCCAATGTATAGAGACGCAAAATGGACAGGTGGGCTGATGAAATAAGCATCACGATGCTTCTGTTACTGCCTCACGAAAAACTGGTATTGATTAGCCATGAGTGAAGCAAGATCAACGCGACGCATCATCCGTTAAATACCCATTGAGAAATGTGCGTAGGCCGAACCATTTCAGTAGACTCCCAACCATCTAACTCCCTGTAAAGCTTGATCACGACCGTATCAACATTAAATGAAAGGGCTGAGTCCTGTGCAATACAGAACTCAGCCCTCACGCCTTGGCAGGCAAATCTGACCGTCCAACTTGATAGGGTTAGTTCAGCTGTGGCTTTTTTACTCCTATTTATTCATGCTCTTGATACGTCTCGTGGAGAACAACAAGGAGACGTGGCTGTTGGATAACAGTCTTGAATACTCCTGAAAATTGATTTGTTCAAGGTCAATTAATAAGAATGCTTATTGAACTTCTATTTCTCATGTCTTAACGCTGAACAATCAATGGCGTAATACTACTGTGCTCACGCACTAACTCCGCAGCATTCTGCGCTGCAGATCGACTGGTATAGGGGCCCGCATACAATCGGTACAGGCCATTCGTGGTAATGGTATCCAGTTTATCGACTGCGCCATTCAAACTCTGTAATAATTTATCACGCGCCAGACGTGCATTATCTTCTTGCGCATAAGCTCCCAGCTGCAAATAAAACCCGCTATCCAATGATGTCTCTGGTACAGCCGTGGTCATACTGGGAGAGGAAGTCGTCGCCACAGTGGTAGCGCTCTCTGGCGCCGCGACTGCTACCGCTTGCTGTCCGATTTGCTGTCCATTACGTCGCGCACTCGCCATACGTTCAATCTCTTCTGGCAACAAACGTTCTACTTCTAATTCACTACTCCCTGATGACAAATACCCCAATTTCAGTGCAGCAGTATAAGAAAGATCAATGATGCGATTGGAATGGAACGGGCAACGATCATTGATACGCACGATGACCTGTGCTCCCGTCTTTAAATTTGTTACCCGCGCATAGGAAGGGATAGGTAACGTTGGGTGTGCTGCTGTCATCTTGTACATATCGTACAATTCCCCTGAAGATGTCTTTTGCCCATGGAATTTTTTTCCATACCAACTACCAATCCCGCGCTGCTTAAAAGGACGGTCATCCACGATAGGCACATAAGATTTGCCAAATACCGTATAGGGTCGATTATTGGCTGCCCGGTAAGGTTCTACTACAGGTAGCGCATCCGGTACTGATAACAAACCAGCGGGTGGATTCTCTCCTGGACCATCATCCTTGTAATAACCACCGCGCCCAGTACCAGCTGCTGGCAATGCTGGCAATGCTGGCAATGCTTGACGAGATGATGCTTCTTTGCCCGCATCAAATGGTGACGATCTGCTCTGCTCACGCGGTGGTGCGCTGCTACATGCGAACAACACCATAGGCAGCAGCAACACCAATAAACGCAGTAACTGTCGTCCTCGGCTTAACTCCAGCTCAGCGCTTTTATTGACACTACGATTCCCAATGTCATTATTTTCCGCCAAATAAAACATAACTGTCCCTCTTCAATGACACAATTGAATTCTCACCCTAATATTACCGGTCACCCAATTGCCATCTGTAATACATGCATCATGTGATCTGATACATCACGACACTTCAAGTCTGCACCAGTTTGCGGTGACGTTGGATGCTAATTAACATCCCAGCACCCAGCCCCAATGTCACAAAAGCAGTTCCACCATAGCTCATGAAGGGTAATGGAACACCAACCACGGGCAGTATGCCACTCACCATCCCCATATTCACAAATGCGTAAGTAAAGAATATCATCGTAATAGCGCCTCCCAACAATCGCGTAAAGAGCGTAGGCGCATTGGCACTAATAATTAACCCACGCACAATCAGCATCAGGTAAAGTAGCATCAGAATGATATTACCGACCAATCCAAATTCTTCTGAGAAAACTGAAAAAATAAAATCTGTCGTACGTTCAGGAACAAACTCCAGATGTGTTTGCGTCCCCATCAACCATCCTTTTCCCCAAATTCCGCCCGATCCAATCGCAATGGTAGACTGAATTATATGAAAGCCTTTTCCCAATGGATCGGCAGTAGGATCAATCAACATCAAGACTCGTTGCCGCTGGTAGTCATGCAAAAATGACCAAACCAATGGCAAGCTAGCGGCTCCCGCAACAAACAACCCGATCAATACTTTCCAGGATAACCCGGCAAAGAAAATTACATAGCAACCCGCGGCCAGCACTAGTACCCCTGTACCAAGATCAGGTTGTCGCACAATCAAACCTACTGGTATCAGCAACAATATAGTCGCCATGACGAAGACATACCAGCGCATCGCCCCTTCTCGCTTTTGGAAGTACCAAGCCAACATTAATGGCATAGCAATTTTCATCACTTCCGACGGCTGTACTACCATGCCGATATTAATCCAGCGACGGGATCCTTTTTTGATGATCCCAAATAATGCCACCGCAATCAATAATGCCACGCCTATCGTATAAATTGGGACAGCAAACCGCAGCAATGTTTGCGGAGATATATTGGCGGCAATCCACATCACAATAAAAGCAACCAGAATATTGCGCAACTGGTCTTCAACACGCCCAGGAAGATTAATCCCGGCCGAATACAATGTCACAATACCAACAGACACAATTAAGAAGATGATAAGCGATAGAGCCCCATCGAATACCATCAGGCGTGGAAGAAGTACTTGCCATAAAGATGGGCGCTGAAGATTCATTACCTAGTCCTGCTCAACAGCGGGCAATCCACTGAAACAACCCTTGTATACATCATATTAATCCCTGTCATCTTCTGCCTCTGGCAATGGCTCAACCTCCTCCACTGCAGCATGTGGAGCCTTTTCCGCAGGCTGCTTGCCCAACAAATAATAGTCTAGTGCCTTTCTGGCCAATGGCGCTGCTGATCTGGCACCAAAACCACCGTTCTCCACCACTACTGCCAATGCAATACGTGGATGATCAACTGGTGCAAACGCTGTAAACAAAGCATTATCCAGCAAATGTGGCGCCAACCGTCCAGCATCATATTTTTCGTCTTTCTTGATCGAAATCACCTGTGCCGTACCACTCTTACCCGCCGACGTATAGGCTGCGCCAGCAAAGGCACGTGCACCAGTACCCTCAATATTCACCCCCACCATTGCATGCTTGACCACATCGATATTTTCCTGCTTGAGTGGAATACGATAACTTTCTTTAGGCACTATTACGGTACGTACATGCGTCACGCCATCCTCAATAATCTTTACCAGATGTGGTTTCATCACAATGCCATTATTGGCCAGAGTGGCGATGGCATGTGCCATCTGAAGTGGCGTAAATGAGTTATATCCCTGCCCAATTCCTAAAGAAATTGTTTCTCCAGCGTACCATTGTTTCTGCTCGCGCGATCGATAGGCATCCCGTTTCCAAGTTGTCGATGGCAGCAGACCACGCCGCTCATGTTCAAGATCAATACCTGTAATTTGGCCAAACCCAAATGGCGCCATGAAATCATGTATGGTATCTACGCCCAGATCATTCGCAAGAATATAGTAATAAGTATCACAAGACTCTACGATCGATCTATACATATCAACAATGCCATGCCCGCCAACCTTGTCATCACGGAATTTATGATTGCCGAACCAGAAATATCCAGGATCACGAATCGCGTCGCTCGGCTTTCTCTTTCCCAATTCCAGTGCTGCTAATGCCATGAAAGGCTTATAGGTTGAACCAGGAGCATAGGTCCCGCTGAGAGGACGGTTAACTAATGGCCGATCTGGTGAATTATTTAATTCGTCCCAATTTTGCTGATCAATGCCTTCTACAAACATATTCGGGTCATACGACGGTTGAGACACGTAGGCAAGAATATCACCAGTAGCGGGATCAATCGCCACCAATGCTCCTTTGCGATCCCCAAACGCTTCTTCCAGCATTTTCTGCAATTCAATATCAATCGACAGAATCAGATTATGCCCGGGAATGGCTGGTGTACTCGATAATGTACGCACAGCACGCCCACTCGCTGATATTTCAACCTCTTCATAACCGGTTGTACCATGCAGTTGGGATTCGTAGCTTTTCTCTACACCTTCCTTCCCGATATACTCAGTGCCACGATAATTGGCC
>JAATGO010000170.1 GCA_015654605.1 Betaproteobacteria bacterium | reverse complement strand
TGTTGCCGACGACAGGGCAAATGATTGATATGTGACTCCCAATTTTTCTGCATAGATTGGTAACCGTGCGGCAAATAATTCTTTGGCCTGTGTTTGTAGCCAACTAAGTACGCGATCTTTTAATTGTTGTTCAGTGGCGTTGTCTGGCAAACAGATAGTCAGTTTTTGTGTTTGCTCATCGTAAGTAACGCCTTCTGTTAGTGTGGCTAAAATATGTAGAGTGATGTCTTGTCCAAGGTAAGGAAATGTAGCGCCATCGCGCCATTGCATTTGTGGCTGCAGGCGGCGTGCTGAACGTTCCCGGCGTTCATTAAGTTTGGTAAATATCCAGCGTTTCTTTTCCCGAATAGCATTTTCTATTTCCCCTAGAGTGACCCATTTTGGGGCGGTGACGCGCAAACCATCATCGTTAATTAAAAAACCAATAGAACGTCGTTTTGATCGTAATAAAATATAGTCAAGTACGTGTTCACCGAGATGCAGGCGGCGTATACCATTCGGGCCACGAATCGGAGGTGCCGTCATGACAGTTGTCAGCCCTGGGGTATGTGACAACTCTTGTCGTGGGGGCACAGGAAGATGCTCGTGTGCGCCAGCCGCGATATTGGGCTCAAAGAAATCTAGTTGCAATGCAAGCTGATTCGGATCTGGCTGTGTATGACGGCGTAGTTTCAATGGTCTGCTTTTGGTAAGGTTGACGAATGATGACTCTCTGAAAGATCGGAGTATGCCGAAGGCGAAATAACGCGCATCTCAGATTATATCCAATTTTCGACTTTTTGGTTTAGTTCTGCTGAGTTTAAGCCTTCTGGCGATATTGGGGAGCCGATAGAGACGGTGATGAGGCCTGGTTTTTTGATAAAGGCATTTTTGGGCCAGCATTCTCCAGCATTATGTGCAATAGGTATGACGCAAGTATTGGTTTCGGTAGCTAGACGTGCGCCTCCCTGCTTATATTTCCCTTTTTTTCCTACTGGAATACGGGTGCCTTCAGGAAACATGATGACCCATTGCCCATCGGCCAGACGCTTTCTTCCATGTACTACGACCTGAGAAAAAGCATCCAATTTTTTGCTTCTGTCAATGGGGATCATGCGCAATAAGCCTAACCCCCATCCAAAAAATGGAACATAGATTAATTCTTTTTTGAAGACAAATACCAGGGGACGTGGCATGGCCATGAGTAGAAAAATTGTTTCCCAAGCCGACTGATGTTTGCTCAGCAGAATAGCGGGTGTGTCAGGTAAATTTTCCCATCCCTTGATTTGATAACGGATGCCACACATTACTTTGGCGAGCCATATGACGAACACATTCCAGCGCGAGGTAAGATAGTAGCGGCGGGGATAGGGAAGTGGGGAAAAAAAGATGCAGGCAATTGACCATATGACTGTGGCTAGAGCCACAATCACAGTAAATAACAGAGATCGTAGGAATAGGCTGATACGCAAGGTTAATTCTCCAAAATTAGTATATATAACAAAACGCGTATATATCTACCACGATATGACTGCAACGCCCTCGCAACGGGAATAGTTGACCTGCGAGATTATACGGATACTTCAACAACAGGCTTTAATATAAAATCAACAGCGTCTGCAAGATCTTTAAAGATCAGCGTCCCTGGTGGTAATCCTCCCTTGTCTCGCGTCTTTTCTCCTTTCCCCGTTAATACCAAATAGGGAGCGCAACCAGCCAGAAAGCCTGCTTGAAGATCTCGTAAGGAATCTCCAATGGTAATCACACCACTTCTCAGATTGATGTCAAAGCGGCTGGCAATTTCTTGGAACATCCCAGTTTTAGGTTTGCGACAATCACAATTGTCGCCAGCGCAATGTGGGCAGAAAAAAACGGCATCAATGTCTGCGCCAAGCTGTTGTGCGGAATCGTGCATTTTTTGATGAATAGCATTGAGCGTCATGATGTCAAATAAATTTCTACCAATGCCTGACTGATTGGTGGCAACTACTACACGGTAGCCTGATTGATTTAAACGTGCAATTGCCTCAAGGGCACCTTTAATGGGAATCCACTCGGAGGGTGACTTGATGAACGCATCTGAATCATGGTTGATGACACCATCGCGATCCAGAATAATCAGTTTCATGGCGTTTCCAGTAGGTAGATATGAATGAGTTATTAAGAGTTTGTTTTATATGGCAGCATGATTTCTTCCCATGTCCCCATGTTGGTACATAAACGTATATACATGGTGACAGCAAGAAAATATGGCAACAACAGATGCATTTTACAATACCCCCATCGGTACTATGCTGCCAGCTTTGAAATATCCGCTACCTGATTAAGCATTTTATGTAATTCAGCCAGCAATGCTTGCCGATTATGGCGTAACTTGTCATCTTCGGTATTGACCATGACTTCATTGAAGAAGGCATCGACATGAGTACGTAATTGTGCGAGTGATTTGAGTGCAGTGCTAAAATCACCCTTACCATAGGCAGCTTCAACCTGAGGTTTGAGTGACATCATTGCAGTATGCAGCGCTTTTTCTGCAGGTTCACATAGCAGATGGCTTTCTACATTGCTGCTGACATCTCCTTCAATCTTTTTCAGAATGTTTGTAATTCTCTTATTGGCAGCTGCCAATGTTTCTGCCTCTGGTAGGGTAGCAAAGGTTTGTACCGCCTCCAGACGTTCAGAAATGTTATCTAGCATATCTGGTTGCTGTGATACGACAGCTTCGATTTCATTGGGAGCATAATTAAGTTCACGTAGCAAGCCACGCAGACGGTCATACAAGAAGGTGACGAGTTCGCTGCCTGGATTCTTGAAGTTGTTATTGTCAGAGAATTGTTTGGTAGCAGCATTAAGCAGAGTGGATAGTGCGAGAGGCAAGCGTTTTTCCAATAGCATGCGTAGTATGCCTAATGCATGTCGACGCAAAGCAAAAGGATCTTTGTCTCCTGTCGGTTGTAGTCCAATCCCCCAGATGCCTACAAGCGTTTCCAGTTTGTCGGCCAGGGCAACAACTGTTCCCGTATTGGAACTGGGTAGGGCATCTCCTGCGAAGCGCGGCTGGTAATGTTCAGATATGGCGAGGGCAACTTCTTCG
>JAATGO010000250.1 GCA_015654605.1 Betaproteobacteria bacterium | reverse complement strand
TCGGAATTCATGTTCAGGGAGCAGATTTTTCCAGTTGCCAGTCCTGATCTCTTACACCGCTTTGGTACGCCGCGCGAACCTGCCGAATTATTACGCTACCCGCTGCTGACACGTGATGGTGCAGATCTGGTACCGAAATGGGAGCTTTGGTTTCAACAAGTCGGTGTCAGCATTTCTGCGCTCAAGGAAAGTGTCAGATTCGCTGATACCAACATGACTATCGAAGCAGCACTGCTGGGCCAGGGAATAGCGTTAGCTCGCAGCGGACATGTTGAAACTGAAATAAGCGATGGCAGCTTAGTCAGGCTATTTGACGTGCCACTCCTTTCTCCAGTCGCCTACTATTTTGTCTGTCCCAAAGGAGTCGAATCACAACCTCACATTATCAGCTTTCGCAACTGGCTCCTGACGGAATCCAACAAGGCTCAGCAAGACTATCGATAATACATGAGGATTTATTCATCCTTGAGTGAAGAGACTTCGCTTTCATAAAGGTACTGAGTTGCTTAGTATGGCGTATGCCTTTTCACATCATTTTATTAGTTCTCTTCGCCGCACTGCTACATGCCAGCTGGAATGCGCTCCTGCGCAGCGGCACCGACAGACTGTGGTCGATGACAGTCATGTGTCTGGCGGTAGCAATCGCGAGCGTCATAATAGCCTTGTTCGTGGCACCTCCAGTCAAAGCCAGTTGGATGTATGCTGTACTTTCAGCCGGACTGCATGTCGGCTATAACCTATTTCTCGTGAAAAGCTATCGAACCGGAGACCTCGGGCAAACCTATCCGATTGCACGAGGTTCCTCTCCCGTATTAATCACCATCTCAGCATCTATTTTTGCTGGAGAGAAGATAGAAATGGGGGCTCTGCTTGGCATTGCTCTGGTATCCGGTGGCATTATTTCCTTAGCCTTCAAAGGACGCCTGCTTGCAATGACAAACCTGCCATATGCTTTGGCAACCGGATGTTTCATTGCTGCTTATAGCGTGACGGATGGCATCGGCGTACGCCTGTCCGATGCCCCGATGGGATACACGGTATGGATGTCCGCTTTGTGGGGTGTCTTGATGCCATCGGTATACATCGGTCTGCGCGGTGCGAACAGTTTATTTACCATTCGACCCGGATTCATCACCGCCTTTATCGGTGGGTTGGTCTCTCTTCTGGCCTATGGTATCGTCATCTACGCCATGAATGATGCCCCCATGGGAGCGGTATCAGCATTACGCGAAACTAGTGTGGTGTTTGCAGCGGTGATCGGTTATTTTTTCCTTCGCGAGACATTGACTATCCGAAAGATGCTGGCGTGCGCGGTAATTGCCATCGGCACGCTCATCATCGGCTGATCAGCTGATAACCGCATGGATGCGAGCCACGTCAACATATTGTGTGAAGCCTGCTAGTGATGTAGTGATGAAAGGCTGATCGAAGCTGCACCGCTGTCAAGGCTGCAAATGACAATCAGAAATGACATATTGGAACAGGATGATAATGATGATGACTAAAAATTCAAGCATCGCCCTCATTGTTCCAGGGGCAATCGGCACGACCATTGCGGCAGCGCTTCATGAAGTCGGGCGCACGCCGACGATTTGTGGCCGCTCGCCGCACGAGCACCTGGAGCTGCGCTTCGATGGTGGTCATATCGTTGTACCAGGCCCTGTGCAAATTGATCCGACCAAGATAAAAAACACATTCGACCTCGTTTTCGTCGCAGTCAAGTCGACACAAGTGGAAGCTACAGCACCGTGGCTTTCTGCGCTGTGAAATGCCAAGACAATTGTCTGCGTACTGCAAAATGGCATTGAGCAAAAAACACTTTTCGCACCGTATTTGCCAGGTAACCCAGTACTACCCTCAGTGGTATGGTTTCCCGCGCAACGTGAACCGGACGCATCGGTATGGCTACGTGGCAAAGCACGTCTCACCTTGCCAGACACACCGTCGACCAGCGTAGTGCTTGCTGCGTTGCATGGCACACGGTGTTCAGTCGACGTCGCGGCAGATTTCACATCCGTCGCATGGCGAAAACTTCTACAGAACGCGGTCGCGGGTGTCATGGTATTGACAGGTCGTCGTGCTGGCATGTTTTCCCGAACCGACATCACCGAGTTGTCTCTAGCCTACCTACGGGAATGCCTTGAAGTTGCTCGTGCGGAGTGCGCAACACTGGACGACAAAGTACCGCAAGACATCGTCGATGGATTTCGTAATGCCCCGGCCGACTTAGGCACTTCCATCCTCGCCGACCGACAAGCCGGCCGCCCTCTGGAATGGGACTGCCGAAACGGCATCATACAACGATGTGGTCGATCTCACGGCATACCTACCCCCATCAGCGCTCTGGTCGTACCACTTTTAGCAGCTGCTAGCGATGGACCTGGATAACAGGATCATCATCACAGCCGTAGATTGTGATTGTTCTACCGCCCCTCAATTCAGTTGATAACTTTATTGCCCACCTTCACCAGCAAAGCTAGTCATTCAGCTAAGGGATCAGTTCAAATTTTCCTAGCCTATCCTTTTGCTAAAGGAGGCTGTATAGATTTCTCTCCTTATGTTTGATTGCTTGACAGAAATACTATCTACTAGTAGAATGAATCCATAATTTACTACGCCATGGAGACCCCAAACATGTTTGGCCTTGCTCAGCGATTTTATGGAGTTTTACAATGAATGCAGAACTTTCTCCGAAGGCAGCTGAGATTGCCTCGTATACTCGATCGTTGCTCACAGTCGGCGGCTACAATAGCTTCAGTTATGCTGATATTTCTAATCAGGTGAATATCAGCAAGGCTAGCATCCACCATCATTTTCCAAGCAAGGCTGAATTGGTTCGAGTCGTGGTCGCCCAGTATCGCGAGGAAGCACGCGAGGGTATGGCAGCACTCGACCAACAGATTGCAGATCCATTAACAAAGCTTAATGCCTATGTCAATTATTGGTCTTCGTGTATCCGTAACGGCACTTCTTCGTTCTGCATTTGTGCATTGCTGGCCGTCGAACTACCGACGATTCCAGAAGAGATTGCGAATGAAGTTCGTGGACATTTTCAAGATATCACCACCTGGCTTACATCCATTCTCAAAAAAGGCGTAGCCAAGGGGCAGCTCCACCTACAAGGCACTCCCGCTATCGAAGCAAAAGCTTTTATGGCTACCGTGCATGGGGCAATGCTTGCTGCACGAGGGTTCGGTGATCCTAAAACCTTCCAAACGCTGGTTCAGTTGTCAATTGACAGACTGACTTCGACTACCACTTAATCCCCCCTACGGGGATCAGTCGAGATCGGATACAATTTTTTACCACTAAAACCTACCAACTAGTTGATAGTTTATGGATAATGGGCTGCGATATCTGACGAGTGAAAGTGCTCTGCTTGTTACTTCCCTCTTCGTAATCATGGGCCAATGACTCATGTGATGAGTACGCCATTCAGGATTACTGTTACCGAAGCTTTTCTATTCTTCAGTACTCATTTCCTCCTCATCATTACGTAATTGGTAGGTATCGCAAGAAATCTGAATGATGGCCTATTTCCTCGGCACCACGAATATGGTGTTGATCTTTTTATCAGTTACTTTAAGAAAGGTATTCTATGACTCACCTTATTTCACCTCTAGGTGCAATCCATACCGTTATTAGCATAGTTCCCCTCATTGCAGGCATCTACAGCTTTGTCCGCTATCGTAAAATCGACACGACGACGCGCTCCGGCAAGGTCTATCTCATTAGCTTAGTATTGTCAGTCATCACATCCTTCGGAGTATCAAGTACAGGCGGCCTGAATCCAGGGCATGTGTTTGGCATCATGATTCTTCTTGTCGCCTTCGGTAGTATCTTCGTGAACAAGCTGACCGTCCTGGGAAGGCTTCGACCATACCTTTCGGTCTTCGGTCTCTCATTCAGTTTCCTCTTATCTCTAGTTCCTGGCACAAACGAAACGTTGACCCGATTGCCCCCCTCACATCCACTGGCCGATGCCCCTCTATCCCCAGTAGTATTGCATACATTACTAGTCTGGCTAGTAATTTTCATTGTGGGATTTACTGCGCAATGCTGGCTAATCTATTCACGCAATAGAAATACGATACGTACATAAAGCCAACGAACCTGGTTGCTGCATCCGCTCATTGTCAGCGCATCATGTGGCCGCAAGCCGAGGGGATGCGACGGCCTTTCATCGGAACCTATCGCATGGCCATCATTACACAATACTATTTCAAATATGTCCGCCGAATATTTTTGTGGTTCTGGCTATTCACACTCGTCATTAGATGATGAAACTCTTTTCTTATGCTTTCTATATCGTACTCGGTTGACCCTTCACCAGTTGGCGCCAGAACGGATTCCCAGCCCTTCCTACCCTGGCACAAATCGATACGTTTTCCCGCCAAGATACACTGCAATTTACGGGTATTGGTGAACTGCGCCAGAAGTTCCCCTTCCTTACCCGGCGGCGTAACCGGAAAAGCGATGATGATTATGAGGTTCATGCTCTCTCTTGAAGTTAGTAACGAGATGGGTATTCATTACGTCCAAGAAAATCTAAGTCAATGAGGGGCTTGGTGGTTTAACGCCTCATAAGCAAGTGCGTTGGCCTCAAGGGTACTTGCCACACATGCCTGCTCAATACCAAACGCTTTGCTGCGCTTGACTAGACTCTTTTCAAGCATCTCGCGCTTCTCAGCGTCCGCTTCGATCATCACTAAAAGGCAGCACCGACGACTCAAGCGTTCATGGTTGTTTTTTAGCCAGAAGCCTCGTGCCTTGAAATCTTCATGTGGCTCGCTAAGATCGGCGGCGGGAAATATCAATGCGAACACAGGACCATTGCATAGCGCCTCCATCTCGGCTACCCAAATTGCTGCATAGCCTGGAGCGATGGCTTCGCGTCGGAAGCGCACGATTGGGAAATCTGAAACGTCATGGACGGCGAATATCCGAGAAATCATCAAAGCATCTTCCTTACTTTTAGTTTCGGTAGTGGTTGAGAAATATCGCCACGGCTTCGTCGATCACGGCTTGCCGTTCTGCGCGAGTGAACTTCTCATCGCGACCGATCACCCGAATCCATAGCAAGGGCTCGTCGATCAGGCCGAGAAACTGGCGCGTGGCACGCTCGCCATTCTTAATGTTCAGCGTACCGATTTTCCCCTGTTTCTCGATGTAAGCGCGCACGGCGCTCATGGCCGGTGTCTTGCCGTACTTGAAAAAACTTTCGGTTAGGTCGGGGAATCGCGGTCCCTCTGCAATGACCATCCGCAGGAAATCGATCGCCAGCGGCGGCTCCCAGAAAGACGAGACGGCGGCAGCGATGCGCCGCAGGCCAATTTCTGGATCGGCTTGCGTCTCGATCTCGGCCACGATGTCCAGAACTGGAAACGCGCTCCAAACCCGTTCGACGACGGCGCGGAACAGTTCCTCTTTGCCCGCTGGGAACTGGTTGTAGAGCGTACGCCGAGCAGCGCCGGCTTCTTGCGCTACAAGATCCATGCTCGCGCCGTCATAGCCGTGACTCAGGAAGACACGGGTCGCCGCTGCGAGGATCGCGTCGCGCTTGGATAGCGCTGTAGTTGGCTTAGCGACCGCCTCAAAAATAGAAGTCACGCTGCGTGACTGG
>JAATGO010000067.1 GCA_015654605.1 Betaproteobacteria bacterium | reverse complement strand
CCGAAGTCAGGGCAAGGTATGTCCCGACCTCCCCATCGAGACGAGACAGGAAGAAACTACCGCCGACATCAGGGAAGAAACCAATGGTGGTCTCAGGCATGGCAAAAACCGTCTTCTCGGTTGCGATTCTGAAAGGAGCATGGACTGAGAGTCCGACACCTCCTCCCATCGTGATGACGTCCATGACAGCAATGTACCGCTTGCTGTAGGTGGCAATCAAGTGGTCAAGCTGGTATTCGAGCGCGAAATAGTCCGAGGACTTCTTTTGGCCCGCCGGCCCTTCCTTGTTCTGCAATGCCAGTTCCGCGACATCTCCGCCTGCACAAAAGGCTTTCGGTCCAGCTCCACTGATCAGAATCACGTTGGCCATTTGTGACTTTTCCCACTCCCGCAGACGGGGAAGAATCTTCCTCGCCATGGATCCATTGAGGGAGTTGAGCTTCTTCGGCCGGTTCAGTTCGATGGTGCGCACGCCGTACAGGGAGTTGAAGAGGACATCGTCAGGGTCATCGGTAGGAAGCTCTTTTGGCATTGCGCCATAATTGATGGGTGTGGACGACATCTGAGATGGATGAGCTTAAAGAATTCCTTTCTGAGGCACCGTGGTAACCTACCGTCCGTCGGCCGAATCTCAAGGGACTGAATCGTGCTGCAGACCTCGAGACCAAGGGAGCAGTCCGCGCACTGGTATTGGAAGCCACAAGTGAGGCCGCGTATTTGGCACAGCAAGCCTTCATGACGAAGAAACCGAGGGGAAGCAGATATGCGAGGAGGATCACTCGTTCTTCTTGTCGACAGATAGCCGCGGGTCTGTGTCGTAGTAATACTTGTTCCAGTTCCAAGTTCTGTCGGACAAAAGATAAACCTCGAAGCCTCGGGCACTTAGTCGGGAAGCTGTCCGTTTGCCAACCCCGAGGTTCAGTGCAACCTGTCGCGTTCGGCGATGGCTCGATAATGCACTAGAGGCAAGAATGCTCCGACGGAGCTCATATCACGTGGAGAGGACTTATTATGTAATAAGATCTTGGCAGATCTCCAACCAATCACCAATTTCAGTGGGCGGCGAATTTCTGAATAATGCGACCGTCACTTTTTCTCAAGTCTTCCATGTCTCTGACAGACACTTCACCTTGTCTACAATATCGTCGTTGACTGACCCTCTTGTCTGAACCTGCTTCTCATCTCAAAATT
>JAATGO010000099.1 GCA_015654605.1 Betaproteobacteria bacterium | reverse complement strand
GGTTTCGAACCGATCACTCCTGAGTATATTGATCCGAAAGCGATGTCTGCCACGGCAGATGAGATTCGCCATGGAATCCAAGATGGGTTACCCGATGTACGACTGCTTGGCGGATACTTTGTCTTTGACTCACCTAATGCAGTGTTACTAGTGTCGCTCTTGCCAGCGTTGATACACGTGTGCGGTGCAGAGCGGCTTTTGACACTTGTGCGCCTTGTCGAAGAGGAGTCGAGGAATCGGAGGTCCGGGCGCGACCTTGTGCTTACGCGTCTAGTTGAGGTACTGCTTATTGAGGCGCTTCGGTCAGCACCAAGTGACAATACGCATCCTGGCCTCTTACGTGGTCTGTCAGATGCGCGGCTCTCGTTAGCAATGCGGCAGATGCACAGCGATCCCGCTCGTTCATGGACCGTAGCGCAGCTCGCTAAGGAGGCCGCACTTTCTCGATCCGCGTTTTTTGATCGTTTCACGCGTGCTGTTGGCCTGCCGCCGATGGAATATCTGCTTGCATGGCGCATGGCCGTGGCTCAAGATCTTTTATTGAACCGCGAATTTGGGTCGAACGAGGTTGCCGGAAGCGTCGGTTATAGCTCAGCAAGTGCCTTCAGTACCGCCTTTAGCCGTTATGTGGGAGAGACCCCAAGTCGTTATAGATATCTTGCGTCTCTATCATAGTTATTAACCCATTTTATGGGTGTATGGAGAATTTAGTATGTTGCATCGTTACTCAGATATAGAAGTTGCGGCTGTTTATCGCGTCATTGCAGAACGACGAGATATGCGTCATTTTTTACCCACACCTATCGATATTGAAACGTTAACAAGAATTTTAGAGGCAGCACACCATGCGCCCAGCGTAGGATTAATGCAACCATGGCGATTTATTAGAATTACTGACAACAATATACGCACCGCCATACATCAACAGGTGGATGAGGAACGAGTCAAAACTGCACAAGCGATTGGTGAGTCTGAAGACACAGGGCGAATGGCTGAATTCCTACGACTTAAAGTCGAAGGGATATTGGATTGTGGGGAACTACTAGTTGTAGCGCTGTGCGATAAGCGAGAGCAGCATATTTTCGGACGCAGAACGCTCCCTGAAATGGATATTGCTTCTGTAAGCTGTGCCATTCAAAATATGTGGCTTTCTGCACGCGCTGAAGGACTTGGGATGGGATGGGTATCAATTTTTGATCCAAAGAAATTGGCAAGGTTGCTTGATATGCCCATCGATGCTAAGCCCATCGCCGTACTTTGTCTTGGCCACGTAGAAAGTTTTTATCGAGAACCCATGCTGGTGGAGAATGGCTGGAAAGTAGCTAATCCATTAACAGAAATGGTGATGGAAAATAGCTGGGATACGAAAAAATAAACCACAAGTCACTTTAAGTTGGCAACGACCTCTCAAAATGCAATAAACATGAGAGAGCTTTCACTCAGCTTGCATCATCGGGGAACTGACTCAGGCAGTAGGGATCGTGCCCCCATCAATCACATACTCGGTACCAGAAATCGAAGCAGCAAGTGGAGATATTAGAAACGCAATGAGGTCAGCTACTTCCTTGGGTTTAGCTGGGCGACCAAGCGGTATACCGCCTAATGCCTTCATTATGATCTGTTTGCCCCCCTCATAATCGGTATTAGCTTGCTTTGCTAGACGTGTAGCAAGCCCCACTGCAGCTTCTGTCTCCACCCACCCTGGGGAAACACGCACTACGCGAATACCTTTTGGCGTCACTTCTTTCGATAGACTCTTGCTATAAGTTGATAGAGCAGCTTTGGCAGCAGCATATGCTGTAGTCGATTCAGGCAAGGGAAGCTGATTCTGAATTGAAGTGACGTGAATAATGACACCTGAGCCCCTTTCGATCATAGATGGCAATAATGCTCGGTCAATCCTTACAGCAGTCATGAGATTTATACCAAGTTCTGCTTCCCATTGAGAATCATCAAGTGCCGCAAATCCACCCCCTGGCGCACTCGATCCCCCAAGGGTATTAATAATAAAATCAACTCCATTAAATTTCTCTAGAATATTGTTGGTTACGGCGGTACAAGCCTCGGCGGTTGTCAGGTCGGCTTTGATATAAATCACTCCATCAGGCCATGTATCGGGCACAGAGCGCGCTGTCCCAATCACCGATACACCAACTTGCCTTAATGCCTCGACTACTGCAGCACCTATGCCTTTGGTAGCGCCAGTGACAAAGGCGCGCCGTCCTTTCAAATTAAGATCGAAACTCATAAAGCAATCTCCTATGCAGAAATGTATGTTTGAAATTGAAGATTGCATTTAACATCTACACTTCGTTTATAACAAGAACGCACGAAAAAGTAAGGTACATACCTAATGGTAAGTCAGATTGAATACACTAGAGAAACAGCTGCAGAAGGTGTCGAGCAAGCTTTGAAATTTCTCGAAGGTCGCTGGAAATTAGTGATCCTGTTTCACTTGTTCGGCGGTAGAGTGCTGCGATTTTCTGAGCTTGAACGTGCGATTCCAGATATTTCGCAAAAAATGCTCATCCAGCAATTACGGCAAATGGAAAATGACGGAATCGTCACCCGAATTGTTCATCACCAAGTACCTCCAAAGGTGGAATACGGTTTGACAGAATGGGGGCAAGCCCTATGTCCTGCATTGGATTCATTGTTAAAATTGGCCGGACAACGAAATCATCAGAATCTAATCAAAAAATGAATGGGAAACATTTCTAAATGCCTGCTTTGGGTCGTTAGCCGCCTCAATTGCCTTTAACGTCATCACAATTGAGCAGTCACGGTACTGCTCTATACACGCAGAACCGTGACTGCTAGCGATTAATTAGCAGACTGAACGCTTTTCTCATTACTGCGACGGTTCTGACCTGTAAATTCTTTGGCTACAGTGGTTCTTCTATCGCGTTTGATTGCTTGATAATTTGCAGCATTGATTGCCCAAGGATGTACTTGTTGTTTTTTAGCATTTTGATTCATGACCAACTCCTCATAAAAATTATAATGGTGGAAGTAAAATGAACATCTAACAAAATAAAACGACAAAAAATATTACATAGCTTCAACAATAATAAAATCCTTGCTACTGTGACGTAGGAGATTTCGATAGTTCGCTATGAAAATTATCTTAAACCTAAAGATGTATAAAAGATATCTTCCCCCGTATTGGTTCTGCTCAAGCTACGAAACCCTATTTCCGAGATTCGGGTCCGAACCCCATCTCGGGTATTATTATGTATTCAGATAGGAGGTCTCACATGACCATCGAAAACGAAGACGATGTCATTGCACTCAAACGCATAGGCAAGATCGTTTCATACGTGCTACAGGAGATGCTCGATGCTGCCGAACCCGGCATGACCACACGCGAACTGGATTCACTGGGTGAGCAATTGCTTGAAAGACATGGCGCTAGATCGGCACCTATACTCACATATGGTTTTCCTGGATCAACCTGTATCAGCATCAATGAGGAAGCCGCACACGGGATTCCAGGTGACCGAGTGATTAGACCGGGTGACGTGTTGAACGTCGATGTTTCTGCAGAGCTGGATGGGTACTTCGCTGACACCGGAGGAACGAAAGTTGTGCCTCCCAGCAACCCAACAAAGACGCGCTTATGCCATGCTACCAGCACGGCTCTCCAACAGGCCATGAAGCAAGCCCGCGCTGGTCAACCCCTCAATGGTATTGGCGCTGCAATCGAGCGAACTGCAAAGACATATGGCTTCAAAGTTATTGAAAACCTTGCTAGCCATGGAGTTGGTCGTGCTCTGCATGAAGCACCAGAACACATTCCCGGGTACTATGATCCGACAGACAAGCGCATCCTGAAAGAAGGCATGGTGATTACCATCGAACCTTTCCTCTCAACAAAAAGTCGCGTGGTGACCGAGACATCTGATGGATGGACATTGGTTGGTGCGCGCGGCAACTTGTCAGCGCAATACGAGCATACGATGATCATTACCAGGGGCGAGCCAATAGTCGTTACTCAACACTGAGAGATGATTGATGCAAGCTCATTTTTCGATTTAGCGGACTGGTGTTTGGCCTGCTGTAAATGGGCGCTTTGGTCGTTAGAGGACAGTTAAGCTTTAAGAGCTGCCAGCACCTTCTCCAGAATCTTATCAGTAAAATCTTCACTAAGTAGCCCACTACCTATTTGTAACTGATAATGGGACTATCCTTGCGAATACCTACGTCAGTGTTGGTGCAAACACAGAGCTAATAGGCGCTGGTAGTACTTGTGGTGGCATCTTCTCGGCGACGTCATATGTCTCCACAGGTGACGGTTCCATAGTTGGTGGTAGTGGATGTCTTGGCTCAGGTGGGCTGCTGGCTTCAATTAATACACCATCCAATCCATCGATACCAGCAGTACCTGAACCTAATCCTTGGTTAAGGATATTGGCAGGCTTCGGTTTGGTGGGCTTTAAGATGCGGAATCTTAATTTCTAAGACTAACATCCTTAAATCATACAACGACTCATTCAGGC
>JAATGO010000296.1 GCA_015654605.1 Betaproteobacteria bacterium | reverse complement strand
ATAGTCTTCTGCCTTGTAAAAAGGACTCTCTGGGCTCAGTTCCGTCACAATTGGCGCATCCCACACCAACGCCATTTCTGCAATGACTTGGCGAGCAACTTCTTCCTGCTCCGGTGACCCATAATAAATAACAGAACGATACTGTGTACCACAATCATTACCTTGCCGGTTGAGCGTCGTTGGGTCATGCATGGTAAAAAACACTTCCAATATCTCGCGATAAGAAATCTGTTCAGGGTCAAATGTCAGCTTAACCACTTCAGCATGACCAGTCTCTCCACCACATACTTGTTCATAAGTAGGGTTTGCAACTTTACCGCCAGCATATCCTGATTCAACGCGCATCACTCCCTTCAACTGCTGGCAAATCGCTTCCAGACACCAAAAACATCCACCACCAAGAATTGCCGTTTCACTCGCCATGATTTTCTCCTTGCGTGTTCCGTTCTGAATCTGTATCTCAAATTGATGATGAAGTACTGCAATTATCGCGATAAGTTACCATAGTTCTATGCTTCTACAACACCTTTGACTACAAACGATTCGTCCTGATCAACATGTAACAAATCTGTCATAAGCATGCCATCCTACCAATAACTTGACGATAACTCGGCTCCGCACTGTCTTTAGACACTAATTATCAGAGAAATTCCGATTTGCCCTCCTACAACGGGCATTTGAGGTAAATTTCCTCTCAAGAATGCCATTACTATGCCCATTTTATAAACTTTAGGCATAATAGGAGTCTTGTCTTCAAATGAGTATCGATAGCTATCAGTCTTATGCATATACGCCTTCCGCGCACGCCTTCTCCTGAATCTGATTCAGTTCATTTTCGTCATGCATTATCGCAATTTGCAACAGGAGTCACTGTCATCACCACACGCTTAGCCGATAGTACATTGGTCGGCCTCACTGCCAGTTCCTTTAACTCGGTGTCGCTTAATCCACCACTGGTATTATGGAGTCTGTCCAATCATGCTAGCACGCTCGCTGCATTTAGTGGCAATTCGCACTATGTCATTAATATCCTCAGTGCGAAACAGACAAAGTTGGCAGAACAATTTTCTCGCAAGAGTAGTGATCGCTTTACCGGAGTCGACTTTACCTTATCACACACCGGGCAACCCATCCTGACTGGCGCTGTCGCCTGGTTTGAGTGTTATAACCGAAGTCGTTACCCAGAAGGAGATCACATTATTTTTGTTGGTGAAGTCGAGCAATGTGAAGTATCGCCTCAAGCTGCGCTGATACATCATAATCACAAACTTTTCAGTTCTGGATAGCAATAATTGAATAAAAGAAAGCGCCAACGGACGCTTTCTCTATTCGATCATCGTAGGAAAAATGCTTAGAATTTATAGCCAACAGACAGGAAAGTAACAATAGGATCGATTGTTAATGTTGTCTTATGCCTGATCTGCGCGCCATTTGCCATCACCCCAGTAATATCGGCATCTGTTTTTAGTGGGATATACGACACTGACAAGTTAAGTGACCAATTTTCATCGAAATTATAGGCGGCCCCAAGATTTAACACTGGTGCCCATGATTTACTCAGAGAAGCCGACGCAGTGCCCTGCCCCAACGATGCAGCCCGCTGAAAGTTCCGACTTAGTTCCACATCTGAGTACCAAACATAAGTTACCCCAGCACCTACAAATGGGCGGAACTTACTAGTTGCCTGACCAAAATAATATTTAGCCACCAGAGCCGGACTCCATTGCTTGGCTGTACCAAGCTCACCTAACGGAGCAAGATCAGCTGTACCTTTCAGTTTGAATTTTGGGGGAATACCCGCATCGACAGTCAACGCCAGGTTGTCAGTAAAAAAATGGGTAAATGCAAAACCCAGTGTATCGGCATTCCCAACGGAAGAATGTCGATTAGGATAATAGCCAGCCGTGGGGCCATTCAACGTGGTCAAACCTTTGCTGGAATCCTGTGGCTCAAAATGGAACCAGCCTAAATTGACGATATTGCTACCTGCACTCTGCGCCATGACTGGCCCAGCACAAACAGCAGCAACGGCTAACGCAGCCAATTTAGGCAATGTGGAAAATTTCATGATTGTCTCCTGATGTTAAGAATTTTTTCTGCTTATGTCTGTTTGTCTGCTTATACTCTTAGTTGATTAATGCCCATTCACTGACTTTGCACAACACTATTTTTACATCCATTCTCTTTATCCATCTGTAGTTATCTACTACCCTGTTTTTTTATTCATACATAAAAGAACGTTCGTGCTATTCTTTGGCCTTACTATGCCAGTTTTAAATAAATTTGTATAGAGATGAAATATTTCTTCCAGTAACTATCGAAAAAACACGACATTCTCTCCTATCCGTTTTAGAGACATCACACATTAAAACAACAAATAACTCATCTCATTTTCAAAAGATTTCATTTGTGATTTCTCTACTGCTCATACGAATTGTGTTGGAATTTGGAGACAAAGAAAACTTTGTTCAGTACTCGACATCACAGTGCTGGCACAGCCATTTCCAATAAGTAACTTTCCCCGGTGAGTTTCATGATGAATAGCATTTGTCCCCAATCAACATACCCTGCCAACTAAATGGGAAATCCAAGCCCCTACAAATCTCCTGGCTCAACATGCAGAAATATGATTTGTTAGCTTGCGATTATTGGAGATGTGCAACAACCATGAGCATGTGATATCTGTATCGCTTCATGGCACAGACATACAAGCCATGAAGCGTAGAAATAATGAGAATCAGGCTAATAGACGAGCCAATATACCTATCGAATCATGTGCTGCCCGTCGCAAACGATCATTGATGCCTTGCCACGCAGCCTCCTGTGGCAAAGTTTCTACCACGATCAAATCGATTCCTGGCTGATCCATTTCCCGTAGCGTCGCGTAAAGATCATGTGCGTAGTGCACTGGCGTTGCCGGCATCTGTACACAAGTTTGCAGCGGCAAATCTTGCATCTTCTGCCTGACTGAATAAGAAATCACGGCTACTCTGTGTCCTCGCTGCGATAATTGCTGCAGCACATAAGGCATGTCAGTGGCGCTTACCAATGCTACCGGTGCACGAGGCGCATAATGTGCGGCCAACGTACCAGAAGCACGTGGTGCCGCTGCATCTGGTAACGCGGGGGCTGCGCCAAGTACTACAGTCAATTGATCTATGGTAATTTGTCCTGGTCGCAGCAATACCGCACCATGGCTTTGAGCACGCGATAGGTCAACGATGGTTGATTCTATCCCCACCTCACTCTGCCCACCATCAAGCACCTCACTCACCAAGCCGCCATGACCAAATTCATCCCACACATGTTGCGCAGTCGTCGGACTAACATGACCAAATTTATTTGCAGAGGGTCCCGCAATTCCTCCTTTTCCACCCTTGAACTCTTGCAGCAAAGCTTGCACAACCGGATGAGAAGGACAACGCAATCCAATAGAATCCTGTCCACCTGAAACGGCATCAGGAATACCTGGGGCACGTCTGAGAATGAGCGTCAGAGGCCCTGGCCAAAAGGATTCCATCAACACACGCGCCTGCTTTGGGATCGATGTTGCCCAGTAAGTCACATCAGCTTGTGGCGCAATATGAACAATCACAGGATGATTCGCGGGGCGCCCTTTCGCTGCATAAATCGCCGCAATCGCATCTGGATTTTCTGCATCACCGCCCAATCCATAAACAGTTTCTGTTGGAAAAGCAACTAGCTTTCCAGCTTCCAGAGCACGTGCGGCACGCTGTATTGCTACATTATCAATATCCACGAAATGCTCCACTCTGTATGTCTTTGGGTCGTCACCCACGATGCCACTCAGGGAATTATTCCCAAAATCTCACAGGCCCGTTCCAACTGTTGTTGTGCTTGCTGCATGGTTGCAGCAACGAACGTGATGTGCCCCATTTTTCGCCCACGTCGCGCCTGTGCTTTTCCATATAAATATAAATGTGCTCCCGGCAAAGCCAATATTTTCCCCCAGGAAGGTTCACGCCAATTACTGGCGTCTTCCCCGTCAAACCAAATATCCCCTAGAATATTGAGCATGATGGCAGGAGAATGTTGGCGCACGTCCCCAAGGGGGATGCGTGCCATTGACCGCACCTGTTGCTCAAACTGGCTGGTTGCGCAGGCATCTATCGTGTAATGCCCACTATTATGCGGGCGAGGTGCCATTTCATTGACTACCAGCGAACCATCTTTAAGCACAAAAAATTCAAGGCACAGTACCCCGATATAGTCCAATTCTGCAATGATTGCCAACGCCGCATTCTGCGCATTAACTGCAACAACCTCGGAAACATGCGGAGCTGGCACCATCGTCGTAAACAAAATACCATCTCGATGCACATTTTCTGCGATTGGATAAACCACTGCCTGGCCATCTACCCCACGTGCTACTAATACGGATATCTCATATGCCAATGGCAGCATTTTTTCCAATACACACGTCACTGATTTCATGGCACTAAATGCTGCGCGCGCATCCTCTATCGTATGTACTCGAATCTGGCCTTTACCGTCATATCCCATGCGCGCTGTCTTTAATATGCCGGGTAATAAATCAGCAATGATCTTCTCGGCTGCCGCATCAATATCAGAGGCGTCAGTAATGATGCAATATGGTGCAGGATTCACACCAGAAACAGGGCTGCATTCATCAAAGAACTGCTTTTCTGCAATCCGGTTTTGTGCAATCGACACCCCATGCGCATCTGGAGCGACGAAAGTTTGCGTCGCCAATGTTGCCAAGCTTTGCGCAGAAACATTTTCAAACTCTGTGGTAACTGCCGCGCATAACGTACTTAACGCAGACAATCCCGCTGCATCGTCATATGCAGCGCAAATGTGACGGTCCGCTACCTGCCCAGCCGGACAATCCTGTTCGGCCTCCAAAACTGCCACTTTGTAACCCAATGTTTGCGCAGCGTGTGCGAACATGCGTCCTAACTGCCCTCCCCCCATGACACCCAACCATGTTGCGGGTGTCGTTGTTGGTGGGGATGCTTCTTTTAATCGATACTGCGATGCGCTCATGACGGCAATTTCATCTCTAATGCGACCTGTGTTTGCTGCTGACGAAATGTCAGCAATTTTTCCGCCAACATATCATCTGTGACTGCCAGCATGGCAATAGCTGACAAGGCAGCATTAGCAGCACCAGCCTCTCCGATCGCATAGGTTGCCACTGGAATTCCTTTAGGCATCTGCACAATGGAGTACAGTGAGTCTTCTCCACGCAGATACTTTGATGGCACAGGTACTCCCAATACCGGCACAATCGTTTTAGCGGCAATCATCCCTGGAAGATGTGCTGCGCCACCAGCACCAGCAATGATGGCTCGCAGTCCACGGGTACGTGCCTGTTCGGCATAGGCAAACATCTGATCCGGCATGCGGTGCGCAGAAATGACGCGTGCCTCGTGTGCAACGCCAAACTCTTTTAGTATCATCACAGCATGCTGCATCACATCCCAATCTGATGAAGAACCCATGACCACACCAATCAATGGTGCGCCAGCATCCTTATCAATTTGCTGATTCTCTGGCTTACTTTCACGCTTAGTCATGATCGTCTTTCAATTGCTGTCCCGTGAGACGTTCCAAAGCTTCGCGATATTTGGCACCTGTGTTGTTAATCACTTCCTGCGGCAATGGAGGAGCTGGCGGGGTCTTCTTCCAATCAGAAAGAGTTTCCAGATAATCACGTACAAACTGCTTATCAAATGATGGTGGTGAAATACCAACCTGATAACTGGCTGCTGGCCAGAATCGTGATGAGTCTGCCGTCAACACTTCATCCATCAAGTGCAAGACTCCTTGATCATCCAGGCCAAATTCAAATTTGGTATCCGCAATAATAATGCCGCGTGTTGCCGCATAATCAGCTGCAGTCTGATATAACTTAATACTAATGTCACGTATCTTCCCTGCTAGCTCAGCACCAATGCGTCGTTCCGTTTCAGCGAAGCTGATGTTCTCGTCATGCTCACCCAAATCTGCCTTGGCAGCAGGTGTAAAAATAGGAGTATCCAGTTTTGCCGCCTGTTGTAAACCAGACGGTAACGTGATGCCGCAAATGGCACCACTAGT
>JAATGO010000422.1 GCA_015654605.1 Betaproteobacteria bacterium | reverse complement strand
GGTATTTTCCGGGAGCGCATCTCTGTCTCTATTGTCCCAAATGGGGACAATGATCTTACTGTGTTTGTCCTATAACATGCTGCTTGGTCAGGGAGGCATGCTGTCTTTTGGGCATGCTATTTATTCTGGGCTTGGCACATTTATCACGATTCACGTGATGAATCGCATGAATGATGGGACTTTGATTTTTTCCACCACATTGCTCCCTTTGGTCGCTGGTGTTGCTGGCGCATTATTTGGTATTTTATTTGGTTATGTCACAACACGTAGAGCAGGTACGACGTTTGCCATGATTACATTAGGTATGGTGGAGATGGTTTCTGCGGTGGTATTTATGTTTCCTGATTTTTTTGGCGGAGAAGGAGGGATCACGGCGAATAGAGTCAGTGGTAGAGCGCTGTTTGGCATTGATTATGGAACACAAACCGAAGTTTATTACCTGATTGTCTTCTGGTTACTATTATGTACCGTGGCCATGTATATGTTGGCTAATACGCCATTGGGGCGCATCCTCAATGCGGTACGCGATAATCCAGAGCGTGTTGCATTCATTGGATACAATCCACAGAAGGTGCGCTATTTGGTATTGATCTTGTCGTCTTTCTTTGCAGGGGTCTCCGGCGGATTGGCAGCCATCAATTTTGAAATTGCCAGCGCTGAAAATGTCAGTGTTTTGAAATCGGCAACTATCTTATTGTTTACCATTATTGGCGGCACTGAGTTTTTCTTTGGGCCAGTCATTGGTGCTGTGGTGGGGGTATTGTTCTCCACATGGTTATCTAGCTATACCAAGGCATGGCAGTTCTATCTGGGAATTTTTTTTATTGTGATTGTGATGTATGCCCCAGGAGGTCTGGCTCAGATTATCGCTTCTGTGGCAACAGTCATCAATAGTGGTCGGTGGCGTTATGTCTGGTGGCATTTGGTACGAATGGTGATTGCTGTCGGTTTGCTAATTGCTGGCGTGGTCATCTCGGTTGAAATGTTATACCAGGCTAGCTTTGATGCAGGAGTAGATAGTCATACGGTATTATTTGGTCATGTTTTCGAGATTCATAGCATGAGAACATGGGGTGTCGCGATGCTGATGATCATTGCAGGAGGCGTTGCCGTAGGGTATTGGCGGCGCAATTTTATCTTGGCATGGCGCGGAGTGCCACCGGATTCGGTACGGGATGTACTTCATTACACCAAGTAAGGGACAAGTATGGCTAACCCATTTGCACTGGAATTGAGTGCATTGCACAAACAGTTTGATAGGGTGAATGTTGTTGCGGGAGTTGATTTGCAGCTAGAGCGCGGTAAGCGTTATGCACTGATTGGTCCCAATGGTGCAGGTAAATCGAGTTTGTTTGATTTGGTATCCGGGCGTATATCACCAGATGCTGGACGAATCATACTGAATGGTACGGATGTGACAGGCTGGCCACCATTCAAGATTAATAGACGTGGTTTAGCACGCAGTTTTCAGATATCCAGGTTATTTCCCAAGATGAGTGTATTTGAGAATGTTCGTTGCGCGATGCTGTGGCAACTAGGGTATCGATATTCATTTTGGCATCGATTAAAGCAGCTGGATGATGCTCGTACAGGAGCCAGGTTGATTTTGCAAAAAATTGGATTGGCATCACGTGAGAATGTTGCTGCTGGTTTTCTAAGTTATGCGGAACAACGGGCATTGGAAATCGGCATTACTATCGCAACAGGTGCTAATGTCATTTTGCTAGATGAACCCACTGCAGGCATGAATCGTTCTGAAGCGAGTGCCATGGTGGAGTTGATTCGACATGTGACAGAAGGTAAGACATTGCTGATGGTCGAGCACGACATGCAGGTTGCTTTCGGAATAGCTGACAAGATTGCAGTTATGGCAGAAGGTAAAATAATGGCATGTGACACAGCGGGTGCCATCCGTGCTAATCCAGATATACTGAGTATTTACTTTCATGCAGAACTATGATAATAGGTACTCTACGCCTTCGTATTAGGCGATCTATTTATTCCTACCGAGAGAGTTAATGGAGCCATGGGCGTGTTAGAACGCATCTCATTCATAGGCATGAGATGTATTCTACAGATTACATGGAGATAGACATACCTCCATCAACGTATAAGACATGCCCATTGATATAGTTAGCTGCAGGGGAAGCAAGAAACACAGCAGCTCCGGCAATCTCTTCTGGCTGTGCCCAGCGCCCCAGCGGAGTACGATTGATAAAATGGCTATTGATGACAGGATTCGCAATAGAAGAAGCATTGACAGCTGTCGCAACGCCACCAGGTGCGATAGCATTGCTGGTGATACCTAATGGGCCATATTCTGCTGCCAAAGCACGCATCATTCCTGTTAATCCTTGTTTAGCGCCTGCATAGACAGCATCGCCTGAGCGCGCCAGAGTGCCGGCGATA
Organism: Betaproteobacteria bacterium; assembly: GCA_015654605.1. Next base: position 158 of record JAATGO010000422.1, on the reverse strand, counting down.
GAGGTAATGGTGACGATGCGTCCCGCCCCTTGTTTTACCATGATCCGAGCTGCTTCGCGGGCAACAACATAAGCAGCCACCAGATTGATATCAAACATAGCATCTATTTCTTCATCACTAAAATCGAATAAAAGTTTACGATTTCGCACCCCCGCATT
>JAATGO010000261.1 GCA_015654605.1 Betaproteobacteria bacterium | reverse complement strand
GAAGAGCACAATGAGATGCAGGGGCAGGCGCCAGTTGATGCCTGACCGGATTGTAGTGGAGATCGAGTACCACCAATACGGTACGCATAAATATGATGCGCCGAATGGAAAGAGAAAAATAAGATAAGAAAGAGCAGTATGGATACCAAGTGGTTAGAAGATTTTATTTCTTTGGCAGAGACGCATAGTTTTAGTCGTTCTGCTGAATTACGGCATGTTACACAGCCTGCTTTTTCGCGGCGTATTCAGTCGCTGGAAGCATGGATTGGCTCGGATTTGATTGATCGGACATCTTACCCAACACGATTGACTTTGGCGTGAGAGATATTTTACGAGCAGGCTGTTGAGATGTTGGGACAAATGAACAATACGCGAGCGCTGTTGCGTGGAAAGCGACCCGCAGGGCAAACTACAATCGATTTTGCTGTTCCCCATACGCTGTCTTTGACTTACATGCCGAAATGGCTGAGTCAGCTGGAATCCAATTTTGGAGTAATCAATACCCGCTTGATTGCCCTCAATGTACATGACGCAGTCATGACGATGGTAGAGGGTGGCTGCGATTTGTTATTGTGCTATCACCATCCCCGTCAGCCAATACAGCTCAATGCAGGACGTTACGATATGTTGGTAATGGGACGAGAAATTTTGCGCCCTTATTCACGCTGTGATAAATCGGGACGACCTGATTATCCATTCCCGGGAAATGTAAAAACACCACTACCGTTTCTGTCATACACCAGTAATGCTTATCTGGGGCGCATGGTGGAATTGCTATTGTCTGATGTTAAAGGGCCTAAACATCCTTTGTATCTTGAAAAGCGTTATGAAACCGACATGGCCGAAAGTTTGAAGATGATGGCATTGGAGGGACATGGTATAGCATTTTTGCCGGAGTCATCTGTGCTGCGGGAGGTACGCGGTAAACAGTTGGCGCGTGTGGATGGTCCCACTGATGGATGGGAGGTGGAAATGGAGATTCGACTATATCGTGAACATCCTACAGGTCAACGTACTGGGAAAGCTGTCGTTGCCAGGTTGTGGGATTATTTGTCAACTTTGCAAGAAATTGGCAATCATCGCGAAAATACGTAATCTGATAAGATATACAAAATTTGCATAGATACATGCGCACAAAGCATTAGCATAAGCGTACCCTGTTGTCCTACGATGATCCCCGCTATTACGCGGTGATCAGGAATGAATAGGCTGTCATGTCATGTAATGATTGCACCCGCGAAATTAGCCTGATTTGTTGATAAAAATCGTAAAATTGATTTTTACACAGATTTTTTTCGAAAATAAACGACTGTGTTACCAGGTCATGTTGATAACCCTTGACTGACTACTGCAATGCAGTAGTAGGATAGCGGTGTCAAAACACTGGCTTGGTTTTGCCGTGGTCTTGGTTTGTCCTTAATAGGAGCAATTGTTATATGTCTAATGCTATGCAGCATGAAGTTCCATCGTATCTGGTCCCACATAATATAGGCCCATGGGGTGTTTATTTGGAACAGATTGATCGTGTTACCCCTTATCTTGGATCTCTTGCTCGCTGGGTGGAAACACTCAAACGACCGAAGAGAATACTGATTGTGGATGTGCCAATCGAGCGAGATGATGGCAGTAGTGCGCAGTTTGAAGGGTATCGCGTGCAGCATAATACGTCGCGTGGGCCTGGTAAAGGTGGAGTACGGTTTCACCAGGACGTGACTTTGTCGGAGGTAATGGCATTATCTGCGTGGATGACTGTCAAGAATGCTGCGGTGAATGTCCCTTATGGCGGTGCCAAGGGAGGTATACGGTTGGATCCAAAGACATTAACGCGAGGTGAGTTACAGCGTGTGACCCGACGTTATACCAGTGAGATAGGCATCATTATTGGTCCCAATAAGGATATCCCTGCTCCTGACGTCAACACGGATGCACAAATTATGGCGTGGATGATGGATACCTATTCAATGAACCAGGGAAGTACCGCATCCGGAGTCGTGACGGGTAAGCCGATCTCTCTGGGAGGAAGTTTGGGACGTCACGAGGCAACCGGACGTGGCGTGTTTGTTGTGGGATGTGAAGCTGCAGCTAAGCAGGGTCTTGATATTGTTGGTGCGCGCATCGCTGTGCAAGGGTTTGGGAATGTGGGAGGCATTGCGGCACGGTTGTTTGCAGAGGCTGGAGCTAAAGTTGTTGCTGTGCAAGATCACCAGACAACTGTAATACGTGAAGGCGGTCTCAATATTCCGGCATTGCTGCAATATGTCGCTACGCACGGGAGCGTTGCCGGATTTCCTGATGCAGATGAATGCGCTGACCGAGCGCAGTTTTGGGCGATTGACTGTGACATTCTGATACCTGCGGCACTGGAACAACAAATTAACGAAAACAATGCATCTTCTATTCGCGCTAAAATTATTTTGGAAGGGGCAAATGGCCCAACTACGCCTGAAGCGGATGATATTTTGCACGATAAAGGGGTGTTGATCGTGCCTGATGTTATCGCTAACGCAGGTGGCGTAACAGTGAGTTATTTTGAGTGGGTGCAAGATTTTTCCAGTTTTTTCTGGACTGAAGATGAAATTAATTTACGATTGACACGTATCATGCGCGAAGCCTTTTCTGCTGTTTGGAAGTTGGCAGAAGAGCGTAAGGTCTCATTACGTACTGCTGCTTTCATTGTGGCATGTACGCGTGTGTTAGAGGCGCGTGAGATGCGTGGTTTGTACCCTTGATGGGAAAGAGGCAAAGGCATGATTTGTCATGCCTTTGTAGACAAAATCATTCATTGGGCACATGTTTTTCGAAT
>JAATGO010000424.1 GCA_015654605.1 Betaproteobacteria bacterium | reverse complement strand
CACAACATAGGCTGATCCAGAACTGGAGCCGCCACTGACATAGCGAGCGTCGAAGGCGTTGGGCACTGCGCCATAAGGGGAGCGCGTGCCGTTAAGACCACATGCGAATTGATCCAGGTTAGTTTTGCCTGCAAGTGTAGCACCGGCATTGAGCAGCTGGTTTACCACGGTGGCGTGCGCTTGGGCTGTATAGGCAAAGGCGGGACAGCCGGCCGTGGTCGGCAAACCTGCTACATCGATGTTGTCTTTGATGGCAAATGTCAGCCCTTTGAGAGAGGCGGATGCGACGGTATTGCACTGCAAAGGCTGATTCAGCCGCAGAATCCACGCGTCGGCGGCGCTACCCTCAAGGTCTGAGATGGATGGATGTGTTGTCGAGAAGTGATCCATGACTTTTGAAATACAAACTTGTGTACAAGATTGAATTCAAGCAAACATCATGCCACTTCTGTGACTGGGGGAAAATGAACTGACAGACGAATGTCGGGGGCGCAATACACCAAAAATGGGCGTTTGAATGACCAAAATGGGGAGCAGCTTCTTCAGTGTAGTCTTGATGTGGTAGTGTTGTTGTCGTTGTAGCGGCGTGCCAGCCTATTTTTGATTCGCTTCTTGGGGGAGGATCGTCTCAATACATTTTGTCTAGGAGACATCTTGGTCAAGACAAGGTGAAAACTGCTAAAATGACGCCTATGAATAAGCCATGTACTACTTTCCCTCTATCCGAGGCAGAAATTGCCGAGCAAGTGCGTGAGGCAGATGATGTTGCGGCCAAAAAACTGGATATGGATTTGACGGATCATTTTTTGATTGCCATGCCCACCATGATGGATCCAATTTTTGGCGGTACGGTGATTTATCTCTGCGAGCATAATAGTAACGGGGCCTTGGGGGTTGTGATTAACAAGCCAACCGATATGACGATGAATGCTTTGCTGGAACGCATTAACTTAAAGCTGGAAATTGTTCCTGATTCTCCCCATGCCCTGCCCGAACTATACCGACGCCCCATTATGTTTGGTGGCCCCGTGCAGATTGAACGCGGCTTTGTCCTGCACTCGACGGTGGATAATTTTTCTTCCACATTGAAAGTGACGGATGGCATTGCGTTGACGACCTCCAAAGATATTCTTGAGGCCGTTGCTCAGGGGGAAGGTCCCCGGCAGGTGATGGTGAGCTTGGGTTGCTCAGGTTGGGGAGCAGGCCAACTGGAGGACGAAATCAGTAAAAATGGCTGGTTGACGGTCAAAGCAGATCCTTCGATCATCTTTGATTTGCCGGTAGAGAAGCGTTTTGCCGCTGCAGTGGGCTTGTTGGGCATTGAACCTTTCATGTTAACTGCTGATTTTGGTCGGGCCTGACAAGGCATCATGGAAACTTTGTTGGCCTTCGATTTTGGGTTAAAGCGTATTGGTGTCGCTGTTGGTAATACGGTATTAAAACAGGCGCAGCCACTGAAAGTCATCGTTGCTGCTACCAATGTAGCCAAGTTTGCAGAGGTGGGGGATTTGATTGAGACATGGCAACCCGCACTTTGTATCGTGGGTTTGCCTAGTCATCCAGATGGCCAGGAGCATGAAATGAGTGTTCGTTGTCGTCGTTTTGCCAATCAGTTGCAAGGGCGCTATGGGGTAGCAACAGTGCTGGTAGATGAGCGGTATTCTTCGGCCGTGATTGCTCAGCGTCGCGGTGAGTTGATAGATGCCCAGGCGGCGGCCGTTATTTTGCAGCAATATTTCGACGAGATACATGAGCACACCTAATTCATTACATCTTGACGCTGAGGCGTTATATCGCAAACTGGCACAGCAGGTGCGAGCGGGCTTGCAAGGGATTCCAAAGCTTGCCATCGTGGGGATTCATTCCGGTGGAGCTTGGTTGGCAGAGCGGTTGGCCAAAGAACTGCAATTGTCGGATCGCCTGGGATTTATTGATGTTTCTTTTTATCGCGACGATTTTGCGGAAAAAGGGTTACGTCCCGATGTCAAGCCCAGTCAGATTACTTTTGACGTGGAAGACGCGACTATCCTGCTGGTAGATGACATTCTCTATACCGGGCGTACAACACGCGCGGCTATTAATGAATTATTTGATTACGGACGCCCTGCAAAAATATTACTGGCAGCGCTGATTGATCGGGGCGGGCGTGAATTGCCCATTGCTGCGGATTTTTTGGCAGATACCTGTAAACTCGAAGAGCATCAGTCATTACAATTGTTATGTGCTGAAGATGGCACGTTTTCCCTGACGGTGGTTCATGTTTAATCCACAACTGAATAAAAACGGCGAGCTGCAACATTTGTTGACCATAGAAGGTCTCCCCAAAGCGATTATTACCAATATTCTTGATACGGCTTCTTCGTTTGTTAGTATCGGAGACAGGGAAGTCAAAAAAGTACCATTGATGCGCGGTAAAAGCGTATTCAATTTATTTTTTGAGAATTCTACGCGTACCCGTACCACGTTTGAGATTGCCTCCAAGCGTTTGTCTGCCGATGTTATCAATTTAAATATTTCAGCATCCAGTACCAGCAAAGGTGAATCGTTGCTGGATACTATCGATAACCTGGCAGCAATGCATGCCGATATGTTTGTCGTGCGGCATGCGCAGTCTGGCGCACCATTTCTGATTGCCAAGCATTTGATTGATACGCGCCAGTCACACGTGCACGTGGTGAACGCTGGTGATGGACGGCACGCACATCCAACGCAAGGTTTGCTTGATATGTACACGATACGACACTATAAGAAAGATTTCAGCCAGTTACGTGTCGCGATTGTGGGCGATATTTTACATAGTCGGGTAGCGCGTTCCGATATTCATGCGCTAGCGATCTTAGGGGTACCTGAAATACGTGCCATTGGCCCGTACACCTTGTTGCCAGGCGGCCTCAAGGAGATGGGAGTGCATATGTTTACCGATATGAATGAAGGCTTGAAAGGTGTCGACGTTATTATCATGCTGCGACTACAGAATGAGCGGATGAGCGGCGCGTTATTGCCTTCGGCACAGGAATTCTTCAAGAGTTATGGACTGACGCCGGAGCGGCTAGCGTT
>JAATGO010000315.1 GCA_015654605.1 Betaproteobacteria bacterium | reverse complement strand
ATAAGCGCGTCTCCGTAATAGTTGTCCTACGACCCATGAGAGTATTGCTCCGGTTGTTAGTGTCATGCTGACTGCCGGCGGCAAATAAATGCCGATACCAACGGCGAGAGCTGGTAGGCGAGCACTGCGCTGATGGGACTTAAGCCAGGCATCAATGGCAATGATCAATATACTGACACCCATACCGATGAGTATCATCGTCCAATTCAACTGGTGTGTGAAAATACCCTTAGCAATGGCTGTCATGAGTGTCGCTTGTGGTGCTGCCAATGCATGCGCAGGATCCATATCGGGACGAGGCATCATTCCACTGAATCCATAGGCGTTGTAAAGTAGACTGAGCACAGGAGCAATGACTGCTGCACCGACCAGGCAGCCGATCAGCAAAGCTATTTGTTGTTTGGCTGGGGTGGCGCCGACGAGGTAACCGGTTTTCAGGTCTTGCAGATTGTCGTTAGAAATGGTGGCGGTGGCAATGACCGCAGATACGACGAAGATGGTTAGTGCAATGGCAAGCCGGCTGCCTTCTGATGTTCCCAATAGGTTGTCAAAGTTGTTTGCTACAAGTAAAAATAGCGAAAACAGGATGACGGCGATAATGCCAATGCCAGAGATGGGGCTGCTTGATGAGCCGATTAGACCTGCCATATAACCACAGGCAGCTGCAATCAAAAAGCCAAATAGGAACGCGAACGCAACCGAACCAATAACGAGTCCCCAGAATAGAGAAGATGAAATCGGGGCATCAATCATAAAAACTGCAAAAACACTTCCAAGAATCAGTAGCAAAAGAAATGTGAGGGAGATCATCCATCCTGGCGATAAATCACGTTCGGTGCGAGGCAATTCACCTATAGGTTGTCTGGAAGCCAATGAGGCATGACTAAACACAGTGCGTATGCCTTTCATCACAGGTTTGAATAAAATGATGAGTGTCCAGATGGAGGCAACAGCTATCACGCCGACCCCAATGAAACGAACCTGTGTACTCCATAAATTCATGGCAAATGCGATTATGTTAGTGCTGTCATGAGGAGTGATCGTACTTAATATTGGTATGGCAACTCCCCAGCAAAGTAATACGCCAATGAGCATGGCCATGCCCCCTGCGATACCAATCAAGTATCCTGCACCTAATAAGGCTGCAGAAAATCCCATTGTCACTCGGAAGATTGCTGCTCCCGAACTGAACCAGATGCTGATGCTTTCAGCGATAACGCGAAATCCTGTAGATAGTAATGTAAAGATGGCCGCAACCAAGGTCCCCCCTACAATGTAGCGTACGCCAATATCACGATTCTGTGTTGGTTCGCCATTGTGGTTACCAAGACGTAGTATTTCTGCTGCAGCTACGCCCTCGGGGTAGGGTAAATCACTGTTGACTACCATGGTACGGCGTAAAGGGACGGTAAAAATAACTCCTAACATACCTCCTGCAGCACAAATACTAAAAGTTTGCCAGTAAGGGAATCCATGCCAGTGACCAATCATGACTAACCCTGGCAAAATAAAAATAACAGAAGATAACGTTCCGGCAGCAGAAGCCTGCGTTTGTACAATGTTGTTTTCGATAATGCTGCTATTGGCGCATAGACCAAGAATCGCCATGGAGATGACTGCTGCAGGTATTGATGATGATACGGTTAAGCCTATTTTCAATCCTAGATAAATATTGGATGCTGTAAATATGACAGTGATGAAGGCTCCTAGCAATATGCCGCGAATGGTGAGTTCTGGTAGTTTTGTTGCGCGGGTGTTTGTTATGATCATTTTTTACCTTTTGATGTGTGGGGCATCAGTGCTGCAAATGCGAGAGTATAAAAATTGAGGGCAATATAGCGCAGGATTTTATTGATAGGGATATCTTTATGGTCAGGATGTTGTCATTTTTTAAATGGGTATGGCACTTGATCTGTGTTCGGTGATTGCTATTTTGAATAGCCGTTTAACAATTGAGTCAATGTTTCATGTTTGGATGCACTGTGTCAAAAATCTGATTGTGAGTAATGGTTGTTCATAAGAAGATATCTTATCTCAATAATGGAAGTTCAGATAATTCTCATATTAAGAATGTAATTTCTCAAGGCGAACCATGGTAAAAATGACAACGAGAAATCACCTTGATCACATTGTTGTTATCTTTTAGTTGCCGAGACTCATAACAATTCTGCTAGAAGTTGAGGGAGACGTTATCAATATATTTGCAATATCGAAAGAAGATGTGTGATGAAAAGGTAGTGACGTATGTTGATTCGGGATCGGTAGTTTGACATTGAGACATAGGACAACATGATGGGTTCATGTCATCCCAATGTGAAGTGTGCTTTAGAAGGACTAATGATTAATGGTGAAGAGGGGAGGAGATTGATTGATGCGACTTGCAAGTTATGCAGGATGTTGTGAATTGTAGAAATTGCGTATATTGACGAAAATCAGATGCCGGCATGGTATTGTTACTAGCATCGTTGTATCCATAAAACTAAAAGGACTGAGTCCTGTATAAGTACAGTCTTCAGTCCTTGTTTATTGAATTAGCTACCTGGACATTAGCTACGCAAATTTTTCGAGAGTAATGTAGAAGAGCCAATTCTTTGTAATTTATTTCCCTGCAATAGGGATTAAAATCACTTGGCTTCAGCATCACCTTCTGTAGCAGCGCCAGGAGCGGCATCTTCTTCTGTTTTACCAGCAGCTGGTATGGAAGCAGTTGCAATCGTCGGATTTTCTTGTGTCACAGCAGTAACGCCATCAGGCAGTTTGATGTCTGCTAAATGGATAGAGTGGCCAACTTCTATTGAGCCCAGATCAACTTCGACAAATTCTGGCAAGTCTTTTGGCAGGCAGGCAATATCCAATTCTGTCAGCACGTGGCTGATAATGCCAGCAGACAGCTTCACAGCAGGAGAGGTTTCTGCATTAATGAAGTGCAGTGGGATCTTGACGTGAATCTTTTGCGAAGCATCAACACGTTGGAAATCAACGTGCAATACCAGCTGCTTGTATGCGTGAATCTGGAAATCACGTAGCAATACTTGCTCTACTTTGCCTTCAATCTCGAGATCTAGAATTGATGAATGGAAAGTTTCTTTCTTTAATGCATGGTACAGCGCATTATGATCGAGAGCGATGGCAACAGGGGGAGTCGTGCCACCATAGATAATACCAGGTGTTTGACCAGCAATACGCAGGCGGCGGCT
>JAATGO010000230.1 GCA_015654605.1 Betaproteobacteria bacterium | reverse complement strand
CCCCAGCTTATTAAATAAACTAGAACGCATCTCATGTCTATCGATGACATGCGTTCTAAGCAAACCAGTGTTTTTATATTTTTCTTTATCTTTATATTACCGATTGATTTATTGTCAGTTAGTGAAGCTTGGTGGCTTGTTTTTTGTGCTGGGTGCTCAGTAAAACGCTATCCATAGCTAGATATAGATATGGATTTTGTAGCATTCATCTTGGTATCTAATGAGGCATCTTGCGTGCAATATGAGTCAGTAAGTGTTGTCCAGTGCTGCCTTTAAACCATGCGGCATGCCCGAGGTAATAAGTATCATAGGCAAGAGTAGCATTATGTGGCGAGTGTGTAATGCCTTGAAAATAGGCCAGTTCTGACAATGCAAATTCAGCATGTACCAAGGGCAGTATGGCAGCTAGCGCTTGCCATTGGCGTGTACTTAATTTGATGATTGCTGCATAGCCATCAAGTAGTGCATCCAGCAAATCGATATGGACGATTGGCATAGCGTGTGATGGTATTGCCAGCCATTCGATGATATTACGTTCAATAGCTGTTGCTAAATCGTATAGTGCACTGACGCGATTACACAATCCGAAATCCAGAATGGTTTGTACTGCGGCACGATCACTGTGATCACTCCATAACAGATTAGACGCATGCCAGTCGTTATGCGTCCATAAAGGGATCAATAAATCTGTAAATGGTAGTAAGCCAGCATGAAATGGCAATAATACTGCTTCCGTATCTGCGCGCCAGTCTCGTTGTGCTAAATAAGCTGTCAGTGCTGGTTGTTGCGCAATGTAATGTTGTAATTGTTGTAGCGGGTCTGTTGCGGAGAAAATGGTAAAACCCGACAGAAGTGTTCTGGAGTGTCTTGGTGGCGCGTCGTATCCAGAGGCGGCTATGTGGAGATGTGCCAGTGACCGGCCAGCGGCATACGCATGTGCAGTGGTTCGAAATGGTGTCCAGGAAGCGGCATCCTGGTACAGATCAACCCCTGTTGCCAGGAACTGTACTTCATAAGTCCAATGACCATCATTGATGGCAGTAGCACCATTGCTGGTGCTTAATGCTTCACAGACAGAAATTCCACGTGTACGCAAATAAGAAATGAAGAGATGCTCTTCAGACAGCTCATCAACAGTGCGTACATTGATATGATGGCGTTTGATGAATATATCCACGTTTGTAGTGGTAACGACACAGCCGGCAGAGAATGGACGAGGGCTGTGCCAGGTGATGCGTAATGGTTTCCCCGTTTGTGGATAATGCCGTAAAACACGAGCAGCTTCCGTGAGTGTTAATTTCGGCCAGTCAGAAGCGACTAAATTGGCGCTCATACCGTGACTTAGTCCATAAACAGATGAGTGGTTAGCCATATTCATGAATGGTTGCTAATCAAAATTCCACTGAGAATTTTTCACAAAATGATGCCACTTGAGTTGCCTGCGAGCGCGAAGTTTTTGTTTATTGCTGATGCGCAGCACGGATGGCATGACCAAGGTCGATGACAGCCATTGCATAAAAATAACTTCGGTTGTATTGCGTAATCGCATAAAAATTATTGGTGGCTAACCAGTACTCAGTCGGGTTATCACCATTTTGCAGGTCGATCAGGCCGTAGCGTAGTGTGTCTGGAGGATTTTTTTCTGGTGTAATGCCTGCCGTCTTGATGTCGTCTAGACTAAATGTGGCTTGCAAACCTTGATTAAGTAAATGCTCTATAGCAGCATTGTTGTCGGATGGCTGTTGTGGCATCGCAGAAGTACTGTCTTCTGTCCTGCTAGAAGAGGAGGGCAATGCCACTGGATACACTAGCGGCATATCTCGTTGCCAGCCATGCACTGCCAAGAAATGAGCGACACTTCCAATGACATCTGCCGAGGAATTGCGTAAATCAATGGTGCCATCGCCATCAAAATCTACCGCATATTGACGAATGCTACTTGGCATGAATTGCGGCCAGCCAATGGCTCCAGCATAGGAGCTTTGCAAAGACAATGGATCAATGTTTGATTCTCGAGCAAATAACAGAAGATTCTCCAACTCTTTTTGGAAAAAAGTCATGCGCATTTCACGGTTGCTCGTGGCCGGGTAATTGAACGCCAGTGTGGTGATAGCATCCATGGCACGGAAGTTTCCAGTATGACGGCCGTAAATAGTTTCGATGCCAATGATGGCAGTGATGATCTCTGGTGGCACGCCATATTGTTCTTCTGCTCGTTTCAAGGTACTTTCATTGTCATTCCAAAAAGTGACGCCAGAATTGATGCGCAGAGGCTCGACGAAACGTGCTCGATAGGCTTGCCAATTTTTTGGTTTCCCAGTAATGCTAGGTTTGACCAGCCTTATAGAGGTATCCAGATAGCGCGTCTTGCTGAAAAGGTCGAGCAATGCCTTTTGATTAAAATTGTACCGCTGTACCATCTCATTAATGAATCGTAATACCTCTGGTTTTTGCTCAAAATTGGCGACGGTTCCTTCTTGTGGGCGGGGAGCAGGTGATTTTTTTACTTGCTTTTTGATTTTCACTTGTTCGCTGCTAGAAGAGCTTTGGCGCTGCTGGGTGTTGCTAGACTTGATCGATGTCGATGATGAATTTTGAGCCGATGATAGGCAGGAGGAAAGAGGGAGAATGAGCAAAACAAGTAGGCATTGTGGAAAATGGGTTAATTTCATTGGTTATTAGGTCATTAGGTTATTAGATAGATGGCCGATAGTGGTGATATGTGTTGCGCAGTCTGTTCATTGTCTGAGAAGGAAGCATAGCATGGGCATGTGTCTACAGGAATAGTCTGACATCTAGGGTAGAATCAGCAAGGACAGCCCTACGTAATGGGTCAGGTATTCAACAATGGCAGGAGTCGTCTATGAGCGTGAGCCATAGTTATGCCTGTTGAGCAATAGTTGCGCCATGATGAGCTGTGCTTGGAGATATACTGATAGATGGGACGCTCTGTTTTTGAGGCAAAAGCGACAACAATGACGACAGCTTTTTACACACATCCCGCATGCTTGCTGCATGAAATGGGGAAAGATCATCCTGAATCGCCTGCACGACTGCAGGCTATCGAAGACCAACTTATTGCTAGTCGAATTGACCAGTTCTTAGAGCGTCGCGATGCTCCTGCTGCGGAAATGGAAGATATTGCACGTGCTCATACCGCAAATGCCATCGCATTGATTCGTGATAAAGCAGAGGAATTGCACCAGGGAAAGGCGGGGCAGTCAGAAGAGGGCACTCCCTTGCAGTATTACCCATTGGATTCAGATACACTGCTCAATGAGTATAGTTGGACAGCGGCTCTGCATGCCGCTGGAGCCGCTGTAGCCGCGACGGATGCCATATTGAGTGGAGAGTTGGAGAATGCGTTTTGTGCCGTGCGCCCCCCAGGACACCATGCGACACCGACAACCCCAATGGGCTTTTGTTTATTGAATAATGTGGCAATTGCGGCGCTCCATGCTTTGAACGTTCATGGCTTGGAACGAATTGCGATTGTGGATTTTGATGTGCACCATGGAAATGGTACTGAAGCGATATTTGAACAAGATTCGCGTGTTTTGCTGGTGAATTTTTTTCAGCACCCATTTTTTCCTTTTACTGGCGCAGAATCGATACAACCGCATATTGTGAATCTTCCCTTCCCCGCATACACCACTGGGGCAACGGTACGACAGCAGGTTCTTGAAAAATGGTTGCCGGCGCTACATGCACATCGCCCTCAGATGATTTTCATTTCCGCTGGATTTGACGCACACCGAGAGGATGACATGGGGCAAATGGGGTTAGTGGAAGCAGACTACACCTGGTTAACTCAGCAAGTTATGGAGGTCGCAACGCAATATGCACAGCGTCGTATCGTCAGTTGTCTTGAGGGGGGGTATAACCTGTCAGCATTGGGGCGTAGCGTGGTGGCACATGTGAAGGTGCTGGCAGATTTGGAATAGCATTAATTTGTAGCGCTGATTGTTGTTACCGGGAGTTTTTATTTTTTGTCGACGGATAGTGGAGCGGTCATATTCATATCTTGTGCGTTGAAATCAAATACAAGCACTCCCTTATTTTTCTCTGGTAATAAAAATGGTCCAACAAATTCCTTGAAAGCAGCATGAGCGGGGTCGTAATAGCGAGGATCGGTAACGATTGGTGTGCCAACATAATAATTACGATCTCCTTCGCTGGCAAAAGTAACAATAAATCCTTGTTCAAAACCACCATCAGCCTCTTCCCCACTGCTTTGTTGGCCTGTGGTAATCGATTGTATATAAGGGACACCATTGCGCTTTGCTTGTTGCTGAAGGTTCAAGAAGCGAGTTTTTATCTCTTCTTTTTCTGCAGAGGTAACATTTTTTGCATAACGAAATAAGACAATGTGCTTGACAGTCCCTTGCTTATAGTGGCTAGAGGTAAAGGTGGCAGAACCTACTCGAGCCAATTCTGTCTGGAGTTGTTTGGCTGCACTCATGAGGAGGATATTGGTTGGGATTGTGCTCGGAGAGGATGAGGTGGCTACATTCATGACAATACTGGGAGGCATCGTGTCTAGAGATGGGGGAATGGCTGCGCTCATAATGATTTTTCTTCGAATACAATTCGAGTAAGTATAGCATTAGTGACGGAAGTGTAAAGTAAACGTAACCCAATGCTTGAAGGGGGAGGCAGGAAATATGAAGAGCATACTTGACCTTACATGGGGCGCGGTAATTCCCATGGAATTGGCATCCTCGGTGCAGACATAAAAGAGCAGCCATTGCTGCTCTGTAATAAGTTGTGCTTCTAGCTATGGTATTTCGGCGATGTATACAGAAAAAATTCAGATGCCAGATTGCAGTGTTTTCTGAGCCTGCTGCTGTCGTGCCCGATGGGATCGGTGTGTATGTTCCTGGTTGGTGGCAGTGAAAATGACATGCACAGCATTCTTTTTGATGTTAGTGTGCCGCAAGCCGTAAAATAGTCGCCATATTCGCAAAATAGAAGATTCTGCATGTCAATACAATGGTTTCCTGGTCACATGAACGCCGCCCGCAAAAAAGCAGCGGAGGCGATGGAAAAGGTCGATCTGGTGATAGAGGTGCTTGATGCACGCTTACCACAGGCCAGTTGCAATCCTATGATAGAGCAACTACGTTTGCATAGGCAGCGCCCTTGTCTGAAGATATTGAACAAGGCGGACTTGGCTGATCCTGTGGTAACTCAGGCTTGGCTAACTTTTTATAATCATCAAAAAAATGTTCATGCGGTTGCTTTGAGCTGCAAAAAGCCGAGCGATGTCACGAAGATACCAAAGCTCGCATTGGCATTGGCTCCGCATCGAGGTACGGCACTTAAGCCACTGCGGATGATGATTATGGGGATTCCTAATGTTGGCAAGTCGACATTGATGAATGCGTTGCTTAAAAAACGGGTTGCAGCAGTTGGGGATGAGCCGGCCGTGACCAAGACGCAGCAGCGCCTGTACCTGGGTAACAACATGGTATTGATCGATACACCAGGGATGCTCTGGCCTAAAATTGAGCACCCTGTAGATTGTTTAATGTTGGCAGCCAGTCACGCTGTAGGAAGCAATGCCTTGATTGAAGAAGAGGTTGCAGTTTTTCTAGGTGGACTTTTATTGCAACGTTATGCTCCTTTATTAAGGACTCGCTATGGTTATAGCACCGAAAATATGGATGGAGTGGG
>JAATGO010000151.1 GCA_015654605.1 Betaproteobacteria bacterium | reverse complement strand
AGGAACACCAAGCTCTTCCAGCATGATGGCGACCTTGCGGCCGTTGGGTGTAGCCCATGTGTATAAATTGATCATGATGTTCCTATTGCTTCCGTTTAAAATTGCTTAGCGCAAACCACCAGCAATAAACAGGGTTTCACCTGTAATCCAGGCTGAGTCGGCTGATGCCAGGAACACCGCAGCTGGTGCAATATCCTGTGGCTGACCGATACGGCCTAGTGGTGTCGTTGCTTCGATCTGTTTACGCATTTCGCTGTCAGCAATGCCTGAACTCTGCACGCCTTCGGTCTCTACCATGCCTGGGTTAATCGCATTCACACGGATATTACGTGGGCCGAGTTCTTTGGATAATGAGTGGGTGAGCGCATCGACTGCGCCTTTAGTAGCGCTGTAAACAGAAGCATTAGGCGGAGCAAAAGTGCTGGAAACGATAGAGCTGATATTGATGATGCTGCCGCCCTCTGCGCCAAAGTGCTTAACGCCTTCTTGCGTGGTGAGGATCAAGCCAAGCACATTGAGGTTGAATTGCTTGTGGAAATGTTCTTCGGTAATGCTTTCAAGTGGTGAGAATTCGTAGATGCCTGCGTTGTTGACCAGAATATCCAGCTTGCCATAGGCTTTTTGAGTTTCTGCAAACAAACGCTCAATGTCAGCCTGCTTGGCAACATTCGCGTGCACTGCAACTGCCTTGCCGCCTGCGGCCACGATCTCGGCAACTACTTTATCTGCACCCTCTTTGCTTGAGGAATAATTAACGACGACTGAAGCACCTTCTGCTGCGTAATGCTTGGCGATAGAAGCACCAATACCTTTTGATGCGCCTGTGACTACTGCAACTTTACCTTCTAATTTCTTAGCCATGATCGTTCTCCTTAGAGTAAACATTCAAAAAAGCAACGTTGTGTTACCGTTGAATGCACTTTATAGTGAGTTAAATACAAGATAAATAGAGTAATATAGGAATCACTGTACTAATTTATTGCACAATACCAAATAGACTTGACCAAATAAACTTGGGGATTTAATTAAGAATGGATCGTTTCGATACCATGCTGGCATTCACACGGGTAGTAGAGCTAGCCAGCTTCACCAAAGCCGCACATTCACTCAGCCTGCCCAAAACGACGGTATCGGCGCAAGTCGTCGCGCTAGAAAAAAGGCTGGCAGTCAAGCTGCTTAACCGCACCACCCGGCATGTCAGTGTTACGACTGACGGCGCGGCCTATTATGAACGTGCGATCAGACTGCTCAATGAGCTTGATGAAACCGAGGCATCGGTACGCCAGTTCACGACAAAACCCAAAGGCAGACTGCGCATTGATATCCCAGCCTCGCTCGGCAGACGAATTGTCATGCCGGCCATTAAGGGATTTTTTGATCGTTACCCAGAAATAGACCTGGAAATAGGCTGCAGCGACCGACCGGTGGACTTGCTGCAAGAGGGCGTAGATTGCGTGATCCGGGGTGGCGACTTGCTGGATCAGTCCATGGTGGCACGCCGCATAGGTTCTATCCGTGTAGTTTCCTGTGCAACACCGGATTACCTGCGCAGAGCTGGCATACCGCAAACGCCGGAAGATATTGAGCGCCATGTCACCATCAATTACATGTCATCCAAAACCGGCAAGATATATGAATTTGATTATGTTAAAGATGGCACCACCAACATGGTAATGGGGCAGCGCAGCATCGCTATCAATGACAGCGATGCCTGTCTTGAAGCCGGGCTGGCTAGCGTTGGTATCATGCAGACAGCAAGCTTCCTGGTACAGGATTTGATCGCTACCGGGGAATTAGAAGTGGTACTCGGCGAATACTTGTCCGAAGATATACCGGTATTTGTGATGTACCCGCAAAACCGACATCTGTCATCCAAGGTGCGTGCCTTTGTGGATTGGGTCGCTGAGCTATTTGCAAATAGCGATTTGTTGCAATCAAAGACAACACTTCGTCAAAATTAGGGAATATCTACGAGAAATTCAGGCAATAAAAAAGGCACCCTGAGGTGCCTTTTTTATTGCCGTACTATACTTAACGGTTGAACCCGCGAAGTGTTTGCAATCTTAGCGATTGCAAACGTACATTGTAACTTCAAAGCCGAAACGCATTTCTGTAACTTCTGGTTTGGTCCACATGATGTTCGTCCTTTATGGTTGTTTAGGGATTCAGCAATTTGTGTTGCTTGAATGTATGACTCACATATTAGACACATGTTCGTCAAAAACAGTGTGCATGTTCATGATTGAGGCCTAATGATTTTCATGAGTCTTGCAGCATCATTCAGGCCACAGGCTTACGCATAGTCACGAACTCCTCAGCCGCCGTCGGGTGTATGCCGATAGTGCTATCAAAAATGGCTTTGGTAGCCCCTGCACGAATAGCCACTGCCATACCCTGGATGATCTCACCTGCATCCGGTCCTACCATATGCATGCCAACGACTTTGTCTGAACTGCGGACAACAATCATCTTCATCAACGTT
>JAATGO010000179.1 GCA_015654605.1 Betaproteobacteria bacterium | reverse complement strand
GATGATGATCATGCGCCATCGAACCATGCTACAGACAGTGGAATTGACCCCAAAGAGAAATAAAAGAGAAATAAGGAAGTGGTTTGCTTGAGATGGCGGATATATGTACAAGCATGTGTGAACTTGTTGCCATGCTTGTCGATGCCGGATGGATGCCATTTGGCAAGTATTACTACCAATATCAGATGTCAATGCAACAACCTGCTTACTAATTTACAATAAGCTTATCATCCACGGGTTTTAGCCTGGCATATATTGAAATGGCGGCAACAGAGATTTTGACTGATACGACAGTTGTCGTACCCACGAGGCGTATTGTTCTTGGCATTCAATACGATGGGGCGCCGTGGCAAGGATGGCAAAAGCAGCCGCATGGCACCACTGTGCAAGACAGGTTAGAGGAAGCACTACGGCGCTTTTCAGGAGAACATATTACCGTTGTTTGTGCCGGGCGTACTGATGCGGGAGTGCATGCATTGGAACAGGTTGTGCACTTTGATACGAGTTTGGTACGCGAGACTGCATCATGGGTACGTGGCGTGAATGCCTTTTTGCCTCCATCGATTGCTGTGCGCTGGGCACATGAATTATTACTTCCCGTATCGAGCGATGCTGGTATGAAAGACGGGGAACGGTATCAGAATGAGTTTCATGCACGCTTTTCCGCCATCGCGCGTACGTACCACTATGTGTTATACAACCACCCTGTGCGTTCTCCTCTACTGGTAGGCAAAGCTGGCTGGACTTTTCGTCCGCTCGATGCTGCCAAAATGCAGGAAGGAGCAGAATATCTTCTTGGTCAACATGACTTCAGTAGTTTTCGTGCCGTGGCATGTCAGGCATCGACGCCAGTGCGTACCATGAAGGCTATTTCTGTGCAGCGACGGGGCGATACGTTGGTATTGACCTTGACCGCGAATGCTTTTTTACAACATATGGTACGTAATATTGTTGGTTCTCTCATCATGGTAGGGACGGGCAGTAAGTCTCCAGAATGGATTGGGCAGGTACTGGCAGCACGTAATCGAAGTCTTGCTGCGCCGACATTCATGTCGGATGGGCTGTATTTGGCAAGGGTAGAATATCCTGCTCAATGGAAGTTGCCACAAGAAAACGTCGCATGGCCTGCTTGGTGAAGTAAACTGCCTATATCACCACCTTCACTCACTATTTTATTTACTGTTTGCCGATACAAAGATGAGCTATCGAACCAGAGTCAAAATTTGTGGCTTGACCCAGGCCGTGGATGTTGCTGCGGCAATCAGTGCAGGTGCTGACGCGCTGGGTTTTATATTTTACCCTGCAAGCCCTCGCTATGTAACAATAGCAACGGCAGCGTCACTGATCAGAGCGGTACCGCCATTGATTAACACGGTGGGATTGTTTGTGAATGCTGCAGTAGAGCAAGTTGTAGCGGTACTGGCTCAGGTTCCATTGTCAACATTACAGTTTCATGGTGATGAGACGGTGCAGCAATGTGTTGCCATTGCTGAAGCGGTGAATCGACCTTTTATACGAGCAGCTCGCGTCGGATCATCGACAAGCGCTGAGGATTTGTTAAAATACGAAAAGGAGTATCGCTCTGCCAGTCCATTGTTTGCTGGATTGTTGCTAGATACTCTGGTCGAACAGTACGGTGGAAGTGGAAAGGTTTTTGATTGGTCTCTCATCCCAAAAGAACTCGCGCCTCGGGTCGTTTTAAGTGGTGGCTTGAACGCGCTAAACGTGACTGATGCGGTAACGCGTATACGTCCGTTTGCTGTCGACACCAGTAGTGGCGTTGAGCAGCAAAAGGGTATCAAGGATATCGCCAAGATCAACGCCTTTATTGGTGCGGTTCATTTGGCCGATGCGACTCTTGCACCAGTACAGGAATTGACATGAAATCAATGGATCGGCAGGCTTCACCTCAGGGGGAAGCATCATCATCAGCATTTATTGCAGCACAACAGGAGCAGCTTGCTGCAGCGTATCAACTTCCCGATAGTCATGGACACTTTGGTCAATATGGAGGCAGCTTTGTCGCTGAAACATTGACCTATGCTTTGGCAGAATTGCGCGATGCCTATGCGCATTATCAACAGGATGAGCAGTTTTTGGCAGAGTTTCATTCTGAACTTAAACATTTTGTAGGACGTCCCAGCCCAATTTATCATGCTAAACGCTGGTCGGAAATCGCTGGTGGCGCGCAGATTTATTTTAAACGCGAAGACCTCAACCATACAGGTGCACACAAGATCAATAATGTGATTGGACAAGCACTATTGGCCAAGCGCATGGGTAAAAAACGCATCATTGCAGAAACTGGTGCGGGTCAACATGGTGTTGCCACAGCGACCATTTGTGCCCGTTTTGGTATGGAATGTATCGTCTACATGGG
>JAATGO010000069.1 GCA_015654605.1 Betaproteobacteria bacterium | reverse complement strand
CGATCGTGGACGACTTGATCGTACCTCCAGCATGCAATGGTTAGGCTGGGCATCCATCGCATTGCTCTTATCCCTCATCGGTGCAGTGTTCATTTCCACACTCATTAACCAGCCATTGGCTCGACTTACCGCGGCTGCACGTGCCATTGCTCAAGGCAAGCAACCAGACCCATTACCTGAATCAGGGCCAACTGAAATCGAAGAAGCCAATCGCAGTTTCAATCAAATGATGACTGACCTCAATCGTATTGAATCTGATCGTGCAGTTATTCTGGCAGGTATCTCACATGATTTGCGTACGCCATTAGCACGCATTCAATTAGAAGTAGAATTGGCTACGCTCACAGAAGAAGCACGTGAAGGCATGCATGCCGACTTGACACAAATGGATGCCATCATTGGGCAATTTCTTGATTATGCCAAACCATTTGACAACAACACTATGTCGCCGTTCAACCTATCTGACTTACTCGAAGATATCGCCAGTCACAGTCGCCGTTTACCAGATGTTGAAGTGCATACCCATATTGCAGCCGACATGATAATCATGGGCAATCGCACAGATATAGGACGCGTTGTCAACAATTTGATTGAGAATGCTCGTCGCTATGGAAAAAATGTGGCCGATGAAAAAACCCATGTTGATATTACCTGTAAAAATGAAGGGCACCATATCCAGGTAGAAATTGCCGATCACGGCTCTGGAGTCCCTGAAAATGAACTGGAACGTTTACTGCGCCCCTTTACCCGTCTTGATAGTGCGCGTAGCCAGGCCAATGGGGCAGGACTTGGATTAGCTATCGTCAATCGCATCATCATGCGCCATCAAGGCAAACTATATTTACGCAACCGCATAGGTGGTGGATTAATCGTACAAATGGTTTTCCCATCTGCAAATGTGTCCTCAAAAATCTGGCATAGGCCACTTTCAGCACCTGCGCATCCTGCCAAATGACACTATCCTGTAGTAGTAGCTTCATCGGAGCCGCCAGACTATTCTGATTATTTCCTCACTTCGGCATATGTAGACATGCTTATGCATACTTAAGCATCAATGTCCCTGATCTTCTGTAAAGCATCATCTATTCTTTCCACCGCAATGACTTTGAGTCCTTCGATTTTTTGTTTTGGTGCATTTGATTTCGGAATCATGGCAATGGAAAATCCTAATTTGGCCGCCTCCCGTAACCGCTCTTGACCGCGAGGAGCTGGCCGAATCTCCCCAGCCAAGCCGACCTCACCAAATACCACCAAACCACGTGGCAGTGCCTTATTACGCATAGAGGAATTGATCGCCAACAGTACCGCCAAATCTGCTGCAGGCTCTGTAATTTTGACACCTCCTACTGCATTGATAAACACATCCTGATCAAAAGCAGCAATGCCGGCATGTCGATGTAATACCGCCAACAACATCGCCAAACGATTTTGCTCCAAGCCAACAGATAAGCGTCGAGCGTTCGGCGCATGAGAGCTGTCTACCAACGCCTGAATCTCCACCAACAAAGGGCGTGTCCCCTCTTGCGTGACCATCACGCAAGAACCTGGTACAGCAGTGTCATGCTGCGATAAAAAAAGCGCAGAAGGGTTTGATACTCCCTTCAATCCTTTTTCCGTCATCGCAAATACGCCAAGTTCATTGACAGCTCCAAAGCGATTTTTGAACGCACGTACTAGGCGGAAACTAGAATGCGTATCCCCCTCAAAATACAACACAGTATCAACAATGTGTTCCAGTACTCGAGGTCCTGCCAATGCGCCTTCTTTTGTCACATGTCCGACCATAATGATGGTGGTATTCGATGTTTTTGCAGCACGCGTTAATTGCGCAGCACATTCACGCACCTGTGCTACTGAACCTGGTGCAGAACTTAGTGCATTTGAATATATCGTTTGAATCGAATCAATTACCGCAACATCTGGTTTATGCTCACTTAAGGTTGCCAAAATCTTTTCCAACTCAATTTCCGCTTGCAATTTCACGTTACCGGCATCAACTACCAGCCGCTTTGCTCGCAAAGCGATTTGCGCGCCAGATTCCTCGCCACTGACATACAGTACTTTCTTGAAGCGTGAAATATTCGATAATGCCTGCAACAATAAAGTCGATTTACCAATACCAGGGTCTCCACCAATCAGCACCACGCCTCCTGGAACCAACCCTCCACCCAATACACGATCAAACTCTTCAATGCCCGTACCAAAACGTGGCACATCGACCGCCTCAATATCTGCCAATGTTAGCACTGGTGCAGTCTGTGCCAATCCTTGATGTTGTGTAGAGAAACGATTAATTCCCTGAGTTTCTATCACTGTCTCTAGCAGAGTATTCCATTGTCCGCATGCCGGACATTGACCTGCCCACTTGCTATTGATTCCACCGCATTCAGTGCAGATGTAATTGGTTTT
>JAATGO010000405.1 GCA_015654605.1 Betaproteobacteria bacterium | reverse complement strand
GTATTTTTCTTCGTCACGTAATTTTTTCAAAAATTCAACGCGTAATAACTTGCCGTAGCAATCTCCATTGAAATCGAGAAGATGCGTTTCTAGCAATACCCGGCCGCTATCGTCAACTGTAGGCCGTACGCCAATACTGGCAACAGCGGGGAGAGCATACGGTGCAAGACCATGAACCTGTACGATGAAAATACCAGATAATACCGGGTGTTTGTGGCCGACGCGCATATTTAATGTGGGAAAACCAATGCTACGTCCCAACTTTTTACCATGAATGACATGGCCTGATATGGCATAGGAGTGCCCAAGCAATTGCTGGGCATGCTGAAAGTCGCCAGCAGCTAACGCTGCGCGTACTGCGGATGAGGATATGCGTATGCCATCGTTATTGACGTTGGGCATGGTGTGTACTTCGAAGCCATATTTTTTCCCGGCAGCTTCTAGCGTAGTGATGGTTCCGGCACGTCGCGCACCGAAGCAAAAATCCTCTCCCACCATGAGCCAACGCACATGCAGTCCTTGTAATAACACTTTTTCAATAAAATCTTGCGGTGTTAATGCTGCAAAATGACTGTTGAAGTGTTCTACAATCACGCGATTAATTCCTGCTTTAGCAAGAGATTGCAGTTTGTCGCGTAAATTGGCGATGCGTCGAGGAGCATTTTCTGAGTTGCCATGCAATTGGGCAAAAAACTCTCGGGGGTGTGGTTCAAACGTCATGACTGCGGCATCCAGCTGCAAGCGTGTTGCTGCATCACGCACTTGTGCTAGCAGCGCTTGATGGCCACGATGCACACCGTCAAAATTGCCAATCGTCAATGCGCAGGGCGCACGTGATATAGCATTGGGAAGTCCGCGAAATACCTTCATGAAAGAACTTGAAATTAATGCTGTCGCAAAAACTTGCCATTATAAATGCTTTCACAGCTTTCCCGTGGTTTTACAGCGTATTACGCCTGAATTGATTCAGTAGAGGCAAAAAAACCGGGGTTGGGTTTGCAGAGGAATGGGGTGGTTGTGTGGTGTGGAGGGGGATCAACAGAGCCTTGGCCCAGGTGGACGTGTAGTATTTTGAAGATGCACCAGGCCTCATTGCATGCAACTGCCTGGCGCGATAAATTATGCTTGTTTACTTCCTCCGAGTAATCCTCCTACCTTTTGCAATAAGTCTATTGCACTAACTTCTCCAGAAGAGGGGACTTGGCCATTCGGTGTTAAATGATTGATTATTTCGGGAAGAATGCTGGCCAGATGTGTTGCTGCATCATCTTTTGAGACACCGGCAGTTTGTGCCATTTGATTTAATTGGTCGCTTCCTAATGTTTGTTCCACTTGCTCGTTGGAAATGGGATGGTTCTGACCGTTGCCGACCCAGGAGTCAACCAAATGGCCGAGCCCGGCATTTTGTAGGTTATTTAGCAAGCCCGAAAGCCCCCCTGATTGATTGCTAGCAATCATTGTCACGACTGTCTGTATCAATATTGCTTTCGGGTCAGAAGACCCAGTAGCACCAGCGCCTGTTTGGTTATTGTTTAATGCACCGAGCACTGTATCAAGTAATCCCATGATGCTTCTCCTGGAGAGGTATACGACGTTAGAAAATAAAATTTTCCTATGAAAATAGCATGGATGTTAAATAAATAGAAACAACGAGCAAAGGTGAAAAAAAGAATGTAAATTGAAAAAATAGTCGTCACCGCCTATTGGTGAGTAGTGCGATCGATATAAACAGAAGAAAAACAGAAGAAAATTGGGCATCATCTGCTAATGTTTGGTTGCAAAAATTTGCATATAAATAGGGATGTGGTGGTATGCGAAGCGAATAAGGTGAAAATACGCCTTATAAAAGAAGAATAGATAAAAAGATAGATAAAACAAGGTAAGTGGGAAAATAACAGATAAGTAAGCCCCTTATATTTCTCCCCACAAGGCATTTATTGTTGCCAATGCCGCTAACCCGGCAGTTTCTGTGCGTAGTATGCGGGCGCCCATCGACAGCATGATAGTGCCATGTGCACAGGCCAATTGCTCTTCGGCATCATTGAATCCACCTTCGGGTCCAACGATCAGGCTAATGGCTTGTGGTGGGCGATGGCGAGCCCAGTCTGATAAAGATTGTTCACCACGTGGAGACAATAAGATACGCTGATGCAAATCGCTTTGTCCCATCCAGTTATTGAACTGATTCAGCTCGGCCAAATGCGCTAAGCGATTGTGGCCACTTTGTTCGGCTGCAGCGATGATAATGGCTTGCCAGTGTGCTTGTTTTTTCTCGGCTCGCTCCTGGTTCAGTCTAACGACACAACGTTGAGCTGTTAGTGGTTGTATTGCTGTCACCCCTAATTCTACGGCCTTTTCTATGATCCAGTCCATTTTTGCAGCTTCTGGCAAGGCTTGCGCTAGGGTTACGGCATATGGCAGTTCCGCTTCGCGCGGGGAAAATGTCTTGATATCGACGAGAACGTGTTTTTTCTCAATGCTGGTAATGGTGGCGGTGTATTCGCCCCCTTGCCCATTAAAAAGGGTAAGGGCATCGCCTGTTTTTAGGCGAACGACTTGGATGTGATGTGCAGATTGTTCTGTAAGTACTAACGTCATGCCAATGGCAAGTGGAGCATCACAATAAAAGCGGGGCATGTTTCCTGTTTCCTGTAAGCGATAAATAGAAG
>JAATGO010000217.1 GCA_015654605.1 Betaproteobacteria bacterium | reverse complement strand
CCAAGGCTTTTTCAATTGCGCTGTCAGCTGTTTCTTTGGAAGAAGTAGGAATCTTTTTTTAACTTTCCGGTTCAACATATCAATTCCTCCGTTCATACACAATAATGCCGCGTCGTAATGCCAGATAAGCAGCATCCTGATCTGGCTTGGTAATCGTGGTGTATACGTTGAGCCCGCGTGTATAAGTATCTTCCTTAAACTGCGCGTAGACCAATTGACGTGCCATTTCAGCCACATATTCGGCATGTATACCAAATGCCTGGCTATCTGTCTTGATCTTCAATGGCTCATCCCTGGCCTCCTGATATTGCTGTTCCGTAATGTATCCCAGCTGATACATCCGCTGCAAAATATACTGCTGCCGAGCGTGAGCGCGTTTTGGATTAACTACAGGATTGTATGCTGAAGGCGCTTTCGGCAATCCTGCCAACATGGCAGCCTCAGCAATCGTCAAATCCTGAAGCTGCTTACCAAAGTAAATCTGTGCTGCTGACGCAAAACCATATGCCCGCTGCCCTAGATAAATCTGATTCATATAGACTTCAAGAATCTGATCCTTACTGAGGCTACGCTCAATCTTCCATGCCAGAGGGATTTCATAGAGAAATTTGCGCGAAGCTTTTTGCAGAAAAGTAGGCTCATTACTGGTCAGGAAAAAATTCCGTGCAACTTGTTGTGTAATAGTACTTGCTCCACCGCTACCACCAGAAAGATTAACGAATGCCGCCCGTATAATTCCCTGATAATCGACGCCACCATGTTGATAAAACCGGTCGTCTTCAATCGCCAAAACGGCCTTTTTCATAATATCGGGAATATCATTAATATGAACCAGATTGCGCCGTTCCTCACCAAATTCGCCGATTAATACCCCATCTGCAGAAAAAACTCTTAATGGGATCTTAGGACGGTAATCCGTCAGTGAATTCAACTCAGGTAATTTGGGATATGCCAATATCACCATAAACCCGATAACCAATATTCCTGCAGCAATGAGTGCGAGAAGACCCACTGCGAAACTTACTATGATTCGCAGTGCTAAATAAAGATATTTGCGTAATGCCGGGGGGGAAATACTGTTAGCGATCTCAGGTGATGGCATGCGTTATAAAAATCCGGAGTTAAACGTAATGAAACAAAACATAAGCCGAGCCGAAATACCTTACACTAATACCATAGTGATAGGCATCCGACAAAACAATGTTCGCATTATAGCGACTTGCCACGTATGAAATAACATCAAAATGTAAGTTTGCGGTGATTGTGTCTATAACGGCACAACCCTGCAAATGATCACCGTCTTTCGCATCCATCTCTCAAGAACACCGTAAATTGATAAATTTTCATAAAATCTTAGTAAAAAGCATTAAATTCCCTTGAACGAAGTGGATTTATATCCATTCTCTACCTAGTCCAATTGACATATCAAAGTGACAATCTGCACAATCCTGTTTCTCATTTTCACTACAGTTTTACCGCATCTCAATTTCAACCCGCCCAAATTCCAGATCAACCACCCATGTCCCAGGAAAAAGCAACATGCGCCACCCCTTTACGCATCATCGAAAGAATTCGATGCTATTGGGTCTTGATATCGGTCTTTCTGAAATCAAACTCATCGAACTTTCGCGAGATGCAGAAAATAATATCTGTCTTGAACGTTGTGCCAGTGCTCCTTTACCACGTGGAGCCATTGCTGATGGCAATATCGAAAACCTGGCACAAGTCACAGACGTCGTACGATACTTATGGAAAATCAGTGGTACGCGTAGTCGGCATGTTGCACTCAGCATCCCTTCAGCTGCCGCCATTACAAGAAAAATATCCATGCCTGCGGGTATCAACGAATACCACCTGGCGGCTTTGATAGAAACAGAGGGGCGTCAGCAACTCCCCTTTCTGGAAGCAGATGCTTGTATCGATTTTCTTGTTATAGGCCCCGCAACACATTCCCCAAACAAAATAGAGGTCATGGTAGCAGCAGCCCGTCGAGATGTCATAGAAGATCGAGTCGCGATTGCCGAGGCAGCGAACCTCACCCCAATGGTCGTTGATATTGACTCTTATGCAGCCAACACCGCCATCAGTCATCTACTAACGCCTCATGACAATGAGGAAGCCCCTGTTGCACTGTTACAAATAGGCATGCAGAAATCACATCTATCATTACGTTGTGGTAATCAGATTGTGTACGACCGTGAACATGCCTTTGGTGGTATACAACTCACACAAGCCATCGTACATGCTTATGAATTACCTTATGAAGAAGCGGAAGCACGCAAAAAATCAGGTGATCTACCCTCTGGCTATG
>JAATGO010000357.1 GCA_015654605.1 Betaproteobacteria bacterium | reverse complement strand
CGGCCTAGCTGCAAACAGATTTTAGGCAACTGCGTCGTTTTCCCTGAACCAGTCTCGCCACTGACGATAATGACTTGATTATCCTGCAACGCTTTGGCAATTTCCTGACGGCGCCCAGAAACTGGCAGTTCCTCTGGAAAAACAATCTCTGGTAGTAGATGACGCACCGATGCTGGCCGAGCACCAGGGTCGGGAGCTGTTTTTTTCTGCGATGGCGAAGATGCTGACATAACGGCTGGCATTATACTCGTGTCAGCCATTTGCTCCCCACTTCCACCAATCTACCGCTAAAAACTTCTCTCCATATTTGGTATGTTGCTGATCGACGTTACCTGATATTGGGCAATCCCATCCAGTCATAGGGAACATACCGTGGACAAAAAGCACAACATCCTCAGGACTGTATATAATTGCGCATCATGGAAAACCATACTGACTTCGTTGCCTGGTTGCGCTCAGTCGCGCCTTATGTTCATGCCTTTCGTGGCAAAACGGTTGTGGTCGCCTTTCCGGGAGAGCTAGTGATGGCTGGCAACCTATCCGTGTTGGCGCAAGATCTGTCACTATTGCATGCACTAGGAATCCGAATTGTTGTTGTACATGGCTCTCGCCCCCAGGTAGAAGAACAGTTAGCATTACGGCACGTAGAAACGCGCTTTCACAATGGTCTGCGCATTACCGATACAGCAGCGTTGGAGTGCGCAAAAGAAGCTGCAGGTGAGTTACGCCTCGATATTGAAGCCGCTTTCAGTCAAGGGTTGCCTAATACCCCCATGGCGCATGCTGCCATTCGCGTCATCTCCGGCAACTTTGTCACCGCCCGACCATTGGGAGTCATTGACGGCACAGACCTGCAACTCACTGGCGTTGTCCGTAAAATTGCTGCAGATGCCATACAGCCCATACTTAACGCTGGCGGTATCGTATTGTTATCTCCATTGGGATTTTCTCCAACAGGAGAAGCATTTAATCTGACAATGGAAGATGTGGCAGTTTCTGCGGCCATTGCACTTCACGCGGAAAAATTGATTTTTCTGACGGAAACGTCATTGATGCACGATGCTGCTGGCGCCGAAATCCGCGAACTCTCCTCACACCAGGCAGAAGCAGTTCTAGTCGCAAATTTCCTACCTCCTGAGGCTACGTTTTACCTGAAAAATGCAGTGAGAGCTGCTAATGCAGGCGTTTCTCGTGCCCATGTCGTGCCATTTGCTACCGATGGATCGGTCTTGCTGGAATTATTCACGCATGATGGTATCGGCACGATGATCACGTATGAAAACCTGGAAAGTCTGCGTGAAGCAACAATTGAAGACGTCGGTGGCATTCTGAAACTGATAGAACCATTGGAAGCAGATGGCACGCTGGTTAAGCGTGGACGTGAACTCATTGAACGTGAAATCCACTATTTCTCCGTGATTGAGCATGATAATGTCATTTTTGGCTGTGCGGCGCTTTATCCTTTCCCGCAGGAAAAAATGGGGGAAATGGCATGTTTGACAGTCAATCCAGAAGTGCAAGCACAAGGCGATGGCGAACGTCTGCTCAAACATATCGAAACACGCGCCCGAGAAGCGGGATTAACACGCCTATTCGTACTCACCACCAGGACATCACACTGGTTCTTAAAGCGCGGCTTTGTCCTTGCGACAGTAGACAGCTTACCCAAAAATCGTCAACATATGTACAACTGGCAAAGGAAATCATTAGTTATGATCAAATCTCTGTAAGGCTTTGCCCCTAATACATCAGGGTCATGTCATCAACATACGAGATTGTTGCAAAGCCAATCTGACCATAGGCTCCTCCATGCCAACACAGCACATCTTATGCAACAAAATGTGCCATAAAGTGTGCAGCAGAATGCATCGTAATGTCAGGTTGTTTTTGCAATAGTCTCTCAGGACGTGAGGAAACTCAACCGCTGACCAACTGCTTGCTGATGCAGGTGCCGGCAATATCCCCTCTCTGTCCATGAGCACTCATTCACCAGAATAAGGAATCCACATGGCACGCATGATCCATTGCATCAAACTGAATAAAGAAGCAGAAGGACTGGACTTTCCTCCCTATCCAGGAGAACTTGGCAAGCGTATTTATGAGAGTGTGTCGAAGGAAGCCTGGGCTGCCTGGCTCAAGCATCAGACTATGCTGGTCAATGAGAACCGTCTGGTGCTGGCCGATGCACGCGCACGTAAATATTTGGCAGCGCAGATGGAGAAACACTTTTTTGGTGATGGCGCAGATGCAGCCGTTGGTTACGTTCCTCCATCTGAATAATAATCAACGTCACCCAATAAACACGCCAAGCACGCTACTGGCAATCGCTACGCTAGTCCCCCGGCTGATACTGTCGATCTACATTGACGGCATCAGGCTGAGCTAGTTAAAACTGTAACGTCCGTACCCCAGAAGCGCCGCCTAGCAAACAAACATTTGCTCCCTGGCGTGCAAACAACCCGACAGTCACGACGCCAACAATATTGTTGATCGCAGCCTCCAGTTCCGCGGGTTCGGTAATTTGCAAGCCAACGACATCGAGAATATAGCAACCATTATCAGTGACCAAAGGCCGGTTATCCTTGAGGCGCAGTCGTGGTTCGCACCCTAGCGCAGCCAGTTTACGTGCGACGACATTACGTGCCATAGGGATCACTTCCACTGGTAAGGGGAAATTCCCCAATTGATCAACCAGTTTGGAATCATCGGCAATACAAATAAATTGCTGCGCCACAGAAGCAACAATCTTTTCACGTGTCAGCGCAGCACCACCGCCCTTGATCATTGCTCCTTGTGCGGTAATTTCATCGGCACCATCGATGTATACTGGCATCGTGTCAATTTCTGTCAAATCCAGCACCAGAATACCGTGTGACCGCAATCTTTGCGCAGTCGCTTCAGAAGAGGCAACGGCCCCTTTGATACGATGCTTAATTTTGGATAATTCATCAATAAAGAAATTGGCCGTTGAGCCAGTACCAACACCGATTACTTCTCCGTCGACCACATAAGCAATAGCGGCGCGTGCAACAGCTTGTTTCAGTTCATCTTGAGTCATAGGTGTTTTCATTCACTCATTCACATTCCATTAATGCGTATCTTCCGGTTTTTCATCCAATGTTTCAAACAAGGCAATCTGCAGTCTTGAATGCAGTTTGACAAATCGACTCCACAATAGCCACAGCACGCCCATTGCACCGAGCAAAACAAATACCAATAAATTCAAAGGCGGCAAAATACTGGCACTCAATGCAAATATCAGTAGCATAATACCAACAATCGATACCACCGGGATGACTTCCGATATCACACGCCGCACACCACTCGTGTAAGCCCCGACAAACTCAGCCTTAACACTGACTTCTGCCAATAACATGCTTAATGCCTGTAATTTACGGTAAGTTGCAATGAGAAATGGCATCGACAATAATAATGCTGCCCCCCAAATCACCGCTTTTTGCACCTGAACGTCATGGATCCAGATCGAAATCCAATGGCTAATTGGATCAACAAAAAAGCTCCCTGCGAGAAAAATCGCTACTACCAAAGCGAGATTGACAATCACCTGCAGCAGAATACGACGGATAATTTTGGTCAACTCTGCCCGCTCCCCTCTCGGTTGCAAACTTTCCAGCCAGTTCGAGTACATACCAAAAATCCCTGCTATTTTTTCCGGAACCAGACTAATGGCTCTACTCGACAATGGATCGGCTGCCTTGATCAGGTAAGGCGTCAACAATGCTGTCACGGCAGACACCGCAACAACGATCGGATACAGAAATTCACTAGTGACTTTCAAGCTCACACCCAGCGCTGCAATAATGAATGAAAATTCGCCAATCTGCGCCATCCCCATTCCCACTCGCATTGGCGTACGACCCACTTGCCCTGACAAAAACGTCCCTAAGCCACAACTGAGCAATTTCCCAAAAACAACTGCCAATGTAATGATCAAAATCGGTAACCAATATTTAACGACAATATGAGGATCAAATAATAAGCCAATAGCAACGAAGAAAATTGCACTGAACATATCGCGCAGTGATTCGATCAGGCGCTCAATGCGATGAATCTGCCGAGACTCTGCCATCACTGCACCAACCAGAAAGGCTCCTAATGCCACACTATATTGCAGCTTCATTACCAGCAAGCAAAAACCAAACAAAATGCCCAACACCGTGATAAGCAGCATTTCATTACTCTTGAATCGTGCAACATAATTGAGCAAGCGCGGTACGATCATGATTCCCACAACCAGGGATACCACCATGAACAGGAGTAATTTACCAACGGTTTCGAAAACATCCCCTGCATTCACAGAGCCACTGGTGGCAATACCAGAGAGCAACGCAATCATACCAATGGCTAAAATGTCTTCGACAATCAAAATCCCGAAAATAATTTGCGCAAACTTCTCATTTTTCATCCCTAACTCATTCAGCGCTTTGACGATGATGGTTGTCGAAGAGACTGCCAGCATAGCTCCCAAGAATATGGCATCCATCGATTTCCAGCCGAAATAGGTACCAATTTCGTAACCAATCCAGATCATCATGCATATCTCAGCGATGGCAGCGACCACCGCTG
>JAATGO010000399.1 GCA_015654605.1 Betaproteobacteria bacterium | reverse complement strand
TCATTGGTTATGCAATTCTTCATGCCACTGTTTTTTACATTGTTCCTGCCTCCTTTTTATCTCCGTTTCAGTCAGATAATCAACTAGATAAGTTTTTACGATGAGCCAACAGTTTCTGCAATGTGGACGTTATCGTTTACCAGTTCACCCAGGGGCAAGACCACTGGTCATGGGTATATTGAATGTGACTCCTGATTCGTTTTCAGATGGAGGCAAATTTAGCGCATTGGATGCTGCTATTTCACGTGCCGAGCAAATGATTGCTGATGGGGTGGATATTATCGATATCGGTGGAGAGTCAACCCGTCCTGGTAGTCCGCCACTGCCGTTGGAAGAAGAGTTGCGGCGCGTCATGCCTGTCATCTATGCTTTACGTGACTGTGGCAAACCGATTTCTATCGATACCTATAAGCCACAAGTCATGCATGAAGCCTTGTTGGCAGATGTCGACATGATTAATGACATCAATGCATTTCGTGCACCTGGAGCCATTGATGTTGTCTCGGATAGTACAGCTGCCTTGTGTGTCATGCACATGCATGGATAGCCACAAACGATGCAACAAGAGCCACAATATGATGACGTGGTGCAAGATGTGGCGACATTTCTGCAAGACCGTATTGAGACACTTTTGCAAGCAAAAGTAAAACGTGAACGTCTTTGTATTGACCCAGGATTGGGGTTCGGCAAAAATCTGGCACATAATCTGTGTTTATTGCAAAACACGCAGCAATTAATACAAACGCTGGCATTACCGATGTTAATAGGTCTTTCTCGCAAATCAATGGTTGGCGCACTGACAGGTAAGGGCATTGATGGCAGAATGGCTGGAAGCTTGGCGGGAATGTTGATGGCAGTAGAGCGTGGCGCGATGATTGTACGTGTCCATGATGTGGCAGAAACAGTGGATGCTTGCCGTGTATGGCATGCAGTGAAAATGGCAAGTTGTTGATCCGAGTTGCTGCCAGAACTAGCTATCGTAGCTTGGTGATGTGTTTAGAAAATTTTCTTAACAGTAGAGATAGAGAACAATAATGGCTTCTAGATATTTCGGCACGGATGGAGTGCGTGGGCGGGTTGGTGTCATGCCAATTACGCCAGACTTTGTCATGCGGCTTGGTTATGCTGCAGGACAGATATTGACACAATCTGGTATGACAACGGGGAAGCCGACTGTACTAATAGGCAAGGACACACGTATTTCCGGGTATATGTTGGAAGCCGCGCTGGAAGCCGGGTTTGCTGCTGCTGGTGTTGATGTCATGTTAGCCGGTCCAGTACCAACTCCTGCGGTTGCTTATCTGACACGCGCGCTACGCTTATCGGCTGGCGTCGTGATCTCTGCATCACATAATCCCTATGATGATAATGGCATCAAATTTTTTTCGGCATCAGGTAATAAATTGCCAGATGCTCTGGAAGCGAAAATCGAAGCCGCCATGGAAGTGCCAATGCACTGCGTATCATCAGAAAAGCTAGGAAAAGCAAAGCGCCTGGATGATGCACAAGGGCGCTATATCGAATTCTGTAAAAGTACATTTCCTAGTGCGCTTGATTTACGCGGCATAACGATCGTTGTCGATTGTGCCCATGGTGCGGCATATCACGTTGCACCACATGTATTTCATGAATTGGGAGCGGAAGTGATCACCATTGGCAATCAGCCTGATGGAGTGAATATCAACGACGGCTATGGAGCGACAGCACCGCAGGCACTTGCTGCTGCCGTGCAGACACACCATGCCGACATTGGTATTGCGTTGGATGGCGATGCAGACCGACTGGTCATGGTAGACGCGACAGGTCGTATTTATAATGGTGACGAGTTGTTATACGTGATGGTCAAAGATCGATTGGCCACAGGTAGTGTAGCAGGTGTCGTAGGAACCTTAATGACCAATATGGCACTGGAGGTTGCATTACGGAATATGCAGATTCCATTCAAACGTGCCAGAGTAGGGGATCGTTATGTGCTGGAAATGTTGCAGGAACGAGGATGGCTATTAGGAGGCGAGAATTCTGGCCATTTGTTATGTCTGGACAAGCATACGACGGGAGATGGCATTATCTCGGCACTACAGATACTGTCGGCGCTCAAGCGTTCTGGCCAGACATTGGCCGAGGCAACAGCCGATATCAGCCTCTATCCACAAGTTCTAGTGAATGTGAGAATACCATCTGGGTTTGACTGGAAAACAAGTACTCCCATGCATGCCGAAAAAGATGCCGTAGAACAGACATTGGGAGATCGTGGACGTGTGCTGATTCGTCCATCAGGAACTGAGCCCCTGATTCGGGTGATGGTAGAGGCACCATCGGTCGATATGGCGCAAGCGATGGCACAGCGTATTGCAGATAGAGTGACTGTCTCTTAAGACGTGCGGGTATGCAAAAAGAACACACCCATGTATTGGTGGTAGAGGACGAACCAGCGATTGCAGAGTTACTGCGTTTTACTTTGCAGGGAGCTGGATTTTTTGTACATGTCGCGACGGATGCAAAGCAGGCACGCACTGCCATTGCAGATGTGTTACCACAGATGGTGTTGCTGGACTGGATGTTGTCAGATACGTCTGGTTTGACCTTGTTGGGAGAGTGGCGTAAAACGCCGCGCACTGCCAGTCTTCCCGTCATTATGTTGACAGCCAAGGGAATGGAAGAAGACAAGATCACAGGACTAAATGAGGGTGCTGATGATTATGTTACTAAACCATTTTCACCCAAGGAATTGATTGCAAGAGTGCAGGCGTTGTTACGTCGCAAGCTTCCTGAGCTTGGTCATAAAATATTGCAGTATGGTGTGCTACATATCGATATTGAGCAGTTTCTTGTGACGGTCAACGGGCGTGAGGTGGTACTAGATCAATCCGAATTTAAGTTATTACGCTATTTGATGGCACATCCAGATCGGGTTTTTTCACGTGCGCAATTGTTGGATAACGTATGGGGAGACCATACCTTTATTGAAGAACGTACCGTCGATGTGCATATCATGCGTTTGCGCAAGTCATTGGGAGCAGCTGCGGACTACATCAGGACTGTGCGTGGTTTAGGATACCGTTTGAGTGTTAATAGTGAATCCTGAGTTATCGTTTTTCTATGGTGTGTTAGTTGCGGCTATTCGTTGCTTGAAGAATGTTTATTTTAATAACAAACGTCTTGGCACTGATCGGTAGTGACTTACGACACAGCGACATAGGTTGCTCGATAGGACAGAGACAGACAGAAAAAGCAACTTTGCAAGTCATGGCACAACGGCTACAATAGTGTCCTGTTGCCCCCGTAGCTCAGTGGATAGAGCGATCCCCTCCTAAATTTGGGCACCAGTTACCGAAAGGAACTGTGTGAATGGAGTCAAATTCGGTGAAACCTGACAGCGCATCGTAGAAGCGGCTGCTGGCAATACCGAGCCAAGCCGTGCAGAACATGCACGGAAGGTGTAGAGACTAGACGGCTCCGGCCTGAAAACCCGTCAGGGTTCATGGCCAAGGTATAGTCCAGACCACAAACAGTCTTGCTGGTGGCGAAAGCCATAGTGGTATGAAGGGATAGGTCACACGTCCGATTCGTGTCGGGGGCACCACTATTCAATGTTTCTTTTCTCGGTGACGGCAATATATAGGC
Source organism: Betaproteobacteria bacterium (assembly GCA_015654605.1). The sequence goes on along the minus strand of JAATGO010000399.1, from coordinate 413 downwards.
TGTGTATCGCAGTGAGAATTCCAGTCGGGATCCCTGGGAGAGGTTTCGATAATCCCGCAGAAATAAGTTCATTCTCTTTGATCGCTCCCAGGCTTCTAATGAGCTCTGTGACACAACGTCGACAGTCTTCTGTCAATGGAATGAGCTTCTACTTTTTCTTCTATGGACGCATGTGCTGCTGGTAAATCGTCTACGGCATCAAACCAGGTCTCATCCATATCAAGGGAATCAGAAGCATCAAACCAGACATCATTATTGTCTATGTTTGAAGATGAGGTAATGGAAGAAAAAACAGGGGACGTCTGGGGCGAAGATGCAGAAGAGGCTGCAGGCATAGTGAATATCTCCGATAATTTATTGTTATATGAAAATAGCACGAACGCTAACGCGTAATAATTCGGAAAATAATTTGG
>JAATGO010000138.1 GCA_015654605.1 Betaproteobacteria bacterium | reverse complement strand
GCAGCAACGGGCGCTGCCAACATTGATATTGTGGGGGAAAATCGCCGAGCAACTTCATGCTCTAGCATTGACAGCACACTTTCCACATGCGCAAGCAGAGCATCCATATAATCTGAGCTTCATCCGCCATCAAGGCATGCAAAAACTATTTGGAGACATGCATTTGCTACAAAAAAACAACTCTTCTGAGTAATCGGCAAATGCCGCGGCTGACGTAACAAATACCACGGCATGCTTTTCTAGCAAATCGATCACCTTATATTTTTTATTGTGGATGCACGATCACATACTGCAAGTCTTCCATGGTAATCATGACTTATCTGTCAACAGATTACCTCCATCCATTACATAAAAAAATTGCGTGTCTTCAACAAATATATCAGGCGAGCGTTTTCAGCATGACCAATGCCGAAAGATGACGACGATCAAGCGTACGCAAACGCTGCTCAACATCTTCAAGACTAGTCGCTGCATTCAAATAAGCAACATCGTCGCGACCAAACAACACAGGAGTATCCGGCGTTACCTGACTCAATGGCAAACCGCTCTGGATAAAAGACTGTACTGTATGACGCAGAGTCTGTAAATTATTAGAAAAACCGGTGGATTTAGTGTCTAACATTTGTTTCTTTCTATACATAATGAGTTAATGTGAATACAGGATAGGAGATTGCGAAGCTTTTAAAAAGACACATTTTCCGACATCAATATAAGTTTTTCTAATGTCTATCCCTCTCTATTTTCTGAAAAAGTCTCTTCCAGAGAGGTATTGTTCAGTGCATTATTGCTCAAATAAATTGCCTTTCTGCCTTTTTGCCCCCGACTAGAAGATGGGGATAGGAATAGAAAAATTTTCTTCGATTACCCGAAAAACAACACATTTCCCAATAGACATTAAAATAAGTTCAAGATGAATTCCTTACCTCCCTTAAAAGCATTAAAGGTATTTGAAGTGGCCGTACGCACCAAAAATCTGACGATTGCAGCAGAAGAGTTGCACATCACACACAGTGCTGTCAGTCAACAAATCAAATTGTTGGAAGACTATTTTGGACAGCCTCTATTTATGCGCAGACCGCGTGGTGTAGAGGCAACAGAAGCAGCACAACTCTTCTATACGGAGGTTCAGGCTAGCTTGGAACGTATTGCTGTCGCTGCGGAACAATTAACGCTCACTGGCAAAAACCGTATTGTGCGTGTCATTGCAGCGCCATCTATCGCCATGCGTTGGCTAATTCCCAGATTGTCCGAATTTCAAATTGACAACCCGCGTATTGAAGTCCGTGTATCGACTACGTTAACCGAAAATTTCGATGACATACATGAGACATTCGATGTACTGTTATGGCGCAGTCCACTACATCGCAGTGGCTTTGAATGCACGCGTTTTCTTGATGATGTATCTGCACCGCTAGCCTCCCCGCATTACTTGCAAGTACACCCAATCAAGAAACCACAAGACTTGCTACAGGCATCATTAATTCATTTAAGTGTGCGCGCCGATGCATGGCCTCGATGGCTGAACAAAGCAGGAGTCACTGTAAAACACCCTTTATCAGGCACGAGTTATGAACATTTTTTTCTGAGCCTACAAGCAGCATCCACCGATTTAGGCGTTGCCATAGGCTCACTGGCATTGGTCGATGACGACTTGGCACATGGACGTTTATGCCAGCTTTTCCCTGAAATAGTCTTGCATAACCAAGGCTTTTACATGTTACATCGCAACAGTGATGGCCCTGGTAATGCGCTGAAAACATTTACATCATGGTTAATGCAAATGGGACTTGCCTGCGCATACCAACCTGGAAAGATTTATACCGCTGCATTGTAATATGGCATTAGGAGCGTCTAGATAATAAACCAAGCCATCTATGAGACTCCCAGAAAATGCTTTCGAGCCCTTTTAGTGAGACTATGCCAAGCACGATTGGATGACTCTCAGTTTTTTGCGTAAGGGAGAAAAACTGCAAAATTGCCTGGATACACGCTAGTTGTGGTTAGTTGCCCAAGAACCTCATCCTCGCCAAATCGCTCTTCAGGCATCCTACTGCTATCTATATCTCTAATTGATAAGTCATTGCCACCAGAAAAAATACAGACAATGATCAACAAGCGACATCAGACAGGCGAAACAAGAGGATGCCCGGCGGCAAATGCTGCAATATTTGCAAGCATGAGTTGATTCATCGCTTCCCGTGTTTCAGTAGTGCCGCTTCCGATGTGCGGGGTAAGCACCACATTGTCGAACGTTAGCAGAGCTGACGGCACATGTGGCTCATGCTCGAAAACGTCAAGTGCAGCACCACCAATCGTTCGTTGAGTCAGTGCCTCAACCAACGCTTTTTCATCGACAATGGATCCTCTCGCAACATTAACAAGCATACCCGTGGGACCCAGCGCCTGCAAAATGGTAGCGTTGACAAGATGGTGAGTTTCCGGGTTACCGGGTAAAGACAGTATTAACACGTCAGCGTCTCGAGCGAGATCGACGAGCGACGAGTAATAAGTGTATTCGACATCACTCTTACGCGTTGGACCATGATATGCAACGTGCATGCCACAAGCACTTACACGATGGGCGATCTCACGTCCGATCCCACCCAGCCCTACGATTCCACACAGTTTGCCTCCTAGTTTAGTACCGAGAGGCAGACGACCCGCGTTCCAATCACCAGCACGAATGCAACGGTCGGCATTCACGATACGTCGCGCCAAGCCGAGAAGAAGACCGAGCGCTGCGTCAGCAACACAGGCGTTCAACACGTTAGGAGTATTGGTCACCGGCACACCGCGAGCACGTGCTTCTGCCAGGTCAATCGGATCTGTGCCAACACCAAAACTAGCGATGAGCCGAAGGTTCGGCAACTGCTTCATGAGCTCTGCGTCCGCGCCAAAAATACCACTGGTTGCCAGTACATCGAAGCGTGAACCGTGTTGCGCAAGAAATGCTGTGCGATTGGTTTCCTGCCATAACTTTGCGGTGACGTAATCGGCGTCCAGACGCGCAATAAGATCTGGCGGTAACGGCCCTGCAATTAATACGTTGAGTGGTCTTGCGGATGTTGTATGGTCAGTAGAAGGCATAGAGGTAATCGTCAAATGTTATAGGGATTAGAGGTGGCTGACTGGTACGGACGAGTTTTCGGGCTGCCGACGTTTCAAAAGATGACTAATTGCCATAGTAACTATTGGCACGCCCAGCACAAAGTATGAGCTATCAATGCCGAAAGGATTTCCAGCGATGAACCACGAAATCGTTACAATGACCGACAGGATGATACCGGCGAGTGCACCACGAGGTGTACCGAAGCGAGGAGCATAAAAACACAACAGTATCAACACGGCCAACGTTGAACGCAGTGACTTACCAAGAAATGCGATCAGGAGTATTTTGCTAGCAAAAAGGGCAAGAATCAGTGGAATCAGCCCGATCACAACGGTGGCGATACGAATGAATCGAAGCGAACTATCGTCGGTGGCATCTCGCTTGAAGAACGGCTCATATAGGTCGCGGAGCAAAAGCGTACCAGAAGCGATCGTACTAGCGGAGATACCACCAAACAGCGCACCTGCTAAGCCAATCATAACAATGCTCGATGTGAAAGGAGGCATGTGCGCAATAATAGTCGGGAAGGCGTCGATTGACTTGATTCCGGGGTACAGGAATGCACTGCATACCCCAATCATCGCCACAATGATACCGAATGGGATCATCATGGCCGACACATAATAGCACGCACGCTTGGCACCGCGTTCATCAGGCGTTGTGACGACCCCCTGAATCACATACTGCGTGGCGAAAATTGACCCAATTCCTGCGATCATCCAAGCAATGATTTGGGATATGCCGACACCCGACAGATCAAACATCCGCTCGGGCAATGTTGCACGCAGGTGTGCGTAGCCGCCCGTCTCGGTGAGTGCGAAGGCGAGCGCGAGCACAATACCAATGTACTTGATTACCGCATTCAGGGTGTTGGTATAGACCACAGAACGAAAACCACCAATCGTGACGAAAAAGATCGCGATAGCACCGACGATGATCGTTGCCAGCCCCTGTCCAATATGTAGAACCGCACCGAGCACAGCACCTCCGCTTGCGTACAACGCAACGGCAACAATGTTCAGGGAAAAAATTGTCAGTGCCGAAGATGCGTACCGTACGCCTCGACCATAGGTTAACTCAAGGATTCCAGAAATCGTGTTGAGACCGGTGCGTCGATACTGACCTACCAGCAAGAATCCAAGTAATAAAAAACCCATAGACAAGGCAACCAGGTTCCACGCTGCAGATATTCCCTCCTCGAATCCCTTCTGCGCAGTACCAATGCTCACCGAGCTGCCAATGAATTCAGATATGATCAATGCAGCGATCAGCAGGGGGGAAAATGACTTCCCCCCCGTAGTGAAGCCACCGCTGCTGGAAGCATGTCGACGTACGCGATAACCTATGAAGGCGATGAGCGCAAAGTAAAGCGTAGTGACCCCGATGACGATTACAAATCTTGATGACATTTTATGTCTCCTCTGAAATTTCCCCTGTGGATACAGGAGCACGCCGTTTTTTATATGAACAGTTCTGATGACCGTCTGTGTTGATTTCTCTTGGATTCTTTTTGGCTTTACTGGGGCATGACGGTGCGATCAGCGCGGCTTCCCGCTTTCGCGTATCACAGCACCAGTACTTTTACGCACATGAGGCAAGAGTGCCGTACCTAGTCCAGGCTCCGTAGGTGCGAGAGCGACACCGTCGCGGATGACAGGCAGCCGATCAACGAGCTCGGGATACCAGGTTGCGAGCGAGGCTCGCACCACCTCCTGGAAAATCGCTGTGGGTGCGTGAACCGCAAGATGTAAACCTGCCATCAACGCAACCGGCCCTGTACAGTCATGAGGTGCCAGTGGACGCGCATGCGTTTCGGCGATCGCAGCGATCTTGCGTGCTTCGCTCAAACCACCACACCAAGTCAGGTCAAGCATCACAAAATCGACGGCATCGGCAGCAAGCATCTCCCGAAACCGCTTTGCGCCCGCTAGGTTCTCTCCACCACAGATGGGAGCGTGTGTTTGCCGACGCAAATCGGCGACTGCGGCCAGATTGTCCATTTTCGATATCGGATCTTCGACCCATAGCACCCCATAATCGGCCAGTGCATTGCAAATTCGAGTTGCCGCGTGGGTACCCCACAGGCTGTGCAACTCGCACATAATTTCGATGCGATCGCCTACGGCGGCTCTGATCTTGCGAAACGGTTCGAGACCCGTCTTCAGGTCAGGCAGACTGATGTGATGCGCGTTGCTCGCAGCGAAATCATCAAATGGCCAGATTTTCATCGCGGCATAACCTTCGGACAACAGGCTTTCTGCAAGCACATCCGCGTCGCGCATAAAAGCGATCTGGTCGTCGTAGGGTCCCTTACTCTGATCAGCTGTACCGACTGCCCGGCGGCCGCCAAGGGACGTATTGAAATCGTATCCAGCACACGTGTTGTAGACAGGGACTTGTGCACGCATTGCACCACCAAGTGCGACGTACACCGGAACACCGCTACGCTGGCCAGCTAAATCCCAGAGCGCGATATCCACAGCGCTGGCAGCACGCACTTCTGCGCTGCTGCTGCCAAAGCCAACATAGGGATTCAAGAGTTCATGGGAGATTGCCGTCACATGTTCCGCTGGCCGTCCGAGTAGCGCGGGGGCAATCTGCTCGTGGAGTACCGCCTCTACTGCCTGTGCGCCACGAAAGGTTTCACCGAGTCCAGTTAATCCATCTTCCGTCTCGATTTCCACCCAAATGAGCTTAGGGCGTTCGGGAAGCCGAATGGTTCGCAGGGCAGTAATCTTAGGCATAGTGAGGTAATAGGCATTAGGTCAAAATAAGTGAATTGATTATGTCGACGCTATTGCGGGCTGTCAAACTTATCTGATATCCTGTCTGACAGATTTATTTGTAACTTATCCAAGGGGCTGCTCATGTACTCAATCAGAACCTCGCCACATATTCCCTCTTATACAAGAGACGAATATGCATACGATCAGCTGCTTGCCATGTTGAGTGATCCAGAGTTTGGTCCTGACATGAGGCTCCCTGCAGAACATACTCTGGCAGAGCGATTTGGCGTATCGAGACCAATGCTGCGGCAGGCGTTGACGCGATTACGTTCCGAAGGACGGATATATTCACGTAAAGGTTCGGGCAATTATGTGAGTCATGAAACGACGGCCTCGCAAGCACTGTCATTCTCAACGTTGGTGAGTATTCCTGACGTACGGAACTTCCTGGAATTCCGACGCAGCCTCGAAGGCGAGTGTGCGGCTTGTGCGG
>JAATGO010000111.1 GCA_015654605.1 Betaproteobacteria bacterium | reverse complement strand
GTGCCAGCAGAGTAAATGATGGTGCCGACCAGACATCTGCCTCGACCTTCCAATCATCGCGTAACAAATCGGCCGCCACAATCACTTCACGCAAAATCGTGCCGGAACCCAGTAACTGTACGCGTAACTTACTCGTCTTGCCACCTTGTTTGAGCAAATACAAACCTTTGAGAATACCGTCCTCTTGCCCTGGTTTGAGGCCAGGATGACTGTAGTTCTCGTTCATTAACGTAATGTAATAGAACACATCTTCCTGATTGCCGATCATGCGCCGCAGCCCATCGTGCATGATGACAGCGACTTCATGAGCAAAGGTGGGATCGTATGGTATGCAATTCGGAATGGTTGATGCCAGTACATGGCTGTGCCCATCTTCATGCTGCAAACCTTCTCCATTGAGCGTAGTGCGACCAGCAGTCCCTCCCAGTAAGAATCCGCGTGCCCGCATATCTCCAGCCGCCCATGCCAGATCGCCAATACGCTGCAAACCGAACATCGAATAATACGTGTAGAACGGAATCATAATGCGGTTGTTGCTGGAGTAAGATGTTGCTGCAGCAATCCAGGAACTCATCCCACCAGCTTCATTGATCCCTTCTTGTAGAATCTGTCCTGTTTTATCCTCACGGTAGTACATCACCTGATCTTTATCGACCGGTTCATACAATTGCCCCACTTGACTGTAAATACCAATCTGACGGAATAACCCCTCCATACCAAAGGTACGTGATTCATCAACCATAATTGGCACTACCCGTTTACCCAAGTGCGGGTCACGCAACAATGCTGTCAATACACGAGAATACGCTGCTGTCGTAGAGATTTCACGACCTTCTGCAGTTGGTTCCAACATTGCTTGAAATGCTGACAATTCAGGTACAGGTAATTGTTCATCAGCACGCTGCCGCCGATGAGGCAAATAGCCACCCAACGCTTTGCGACGCTCATGCAGGTACTGCATTTCTGGAGTATCGTCAGCAGGCTTAAAGAAGGGAATGCTTGGTAAATCAGCATCTGAGATAGGCAACTGGAAGCGGTCACGCATGGCACGGATAGCTTCATCATCCAGCTTCTTGGTATTGTGAGCGGTATTACGTGCTTCTCCTGCCTTGCCAAAACCATACCCCTTGATGCTCTTGACCAGCAAAACAGTTGGCTGTCCTTTGTATTCCTGCGCGACTTTGAAAGCAGCATAAATCTTATGTGGGTCATGACCGCCACGCGTCAAGCGCCAGATATCATCATCTGACATTTTGCTGACCATCTCTAGCAATTTAGGATGCTTGCCAAAAAAGTGTTTGCGTACATAGGCACCATCTTTGGCCTTGTAGTTCTGATATTCACCATCAACGGTTTCCATCATCACACGTTGCAAAATACCTTCTTTGTCCTTGGCGAGCAATTCATCCCAATCACTACCCCAGATGACCTTCACTACATTCCAACCTGCGCCACGGAAGTCTGACTCCAACTCTTGGATGATCTTACCGTTCCCACGCACAGGACCATCCAGACGTTGTAGATTGCAATTGACTACAATGACAAGATTGTCCAGCTTTTCTCGACCTGCCATCCCGATAGCACCCATGGATTCTGGTTCATCCATCTCGCCATCACCACAAAATGCCCATACCTTACGGTTGGCAGTATCTGCAATCTCACGTGCATGTAGATATTTCAGGAAACGCGCCTGATAAATTGCCATCAATGGCCCAAGCCCCATGGACACTGTCGGAAACTGCCAGAAATCTGGCATCAGCTTGGGATGAGGATAAGAGGATAAGCCCTTGCCATCTACCTCACGACGGAAGTGGAGCAACTGTTCTTCCGTCAAACGTCCTTCCAGAAAGGCACGTGCATACACACCAGGAGAAGAATGTCCTTGAATGTACAATAAATCGCCACCATGGTCTTCTGTCGGCGCACGCCAAAAATGATTGAACCCAATCCCCAACATATTGGCTAATGAAGCAAAACTGGATAAGTGGCCTCCCAAATCGCCATCAAGACGATTCGCTTTCACCACCATTGCCATCGCGTTCCAACGCATCCATGAACGCAGACGCTCTTCATATTCCAGATTGCCGGGACAATGTTCACCTTGGTCTGCTGGAATCGTATTCACATAAGCGGTATTACTGGAAAACGGGATATATGCCCCACGGCGGCGCGCCAAGTCAACCATGCGCTCCATCAGATAATGTGCGCGCTCTGGCCCTTCGGCTTCAATAACGGCTTCCAGGGCATCCAGCCATTCTTGTGTTTCTGTGACATCGGGGTCATTCGCGGCTTGTGCCAGCACTTGATCGAGTTGGGCGGACATACTATGTCTCCTGTGTTGATAGAGAGATCCGACCAATACGCCGAATCATAATCGTGAAATCGTCAGGCAATAACGCTTGCTTGGCACCAAGTTTGCGCAGCGATGCCCTTTATTTTAGAACGTATCACTGTACAAATACGAGGGCATTTTAGCAGGTGTTTTTCTATTTTCAAATAGCGATATCTAATTTCACAATGCGAAATATTGCTGCAAAGCCGCATAAATACGCCATTCGTCATCAAGGATTTTCATCGTCTCACATACAAACTAATGTAATCCTGTCCATACCCCAGCGAGGGCAATGCACCAAATAGTGCCTCTTTCATGCATTTGCTGATCAAAAATAAATTTTCCTGATGTTGGCTTTATTTGATATTGAAAAATATCATCACCCAATATGTTGTCTGCGATGCGATGTTACACTCGATACTGGTATCTCATTTGAGGAATCACAACACAATATTGGCAAGCGCACTTTGAGAATATGCTGTGATAAACGCATCAAAATCTCCCGTTTGTTCCTGCTCAATCTGCGCTTGTGCTGCAATGGAAGCATCTGCCATAGCAATAAAATCTGCCTGCTGCTGCGCACTCAATGGTCGTGCAAGAAAATCTGCTGCCTGCTGCTGACTCTGCTGTAACACAAACGTCACAAACGAATTACCTGCTGCTTTAATAGCCTCCAGCACGCATGCAGAGGGCGTCAGTGCGACATCATGCAGTTTCGCCCTTTGTGCAGACAATGCCTGCTGATGTTCGTCGCTACCACTCACATTATCGAGCAAGGCAGCAACTGCCTGCATACGATCAAGCAACTCCAATCCCCATGTCTGTAACGGTACCGGCTGCATATGACGCTGTAGTTGCAATCCTGGTCTGCGCCCCATTTTTACCGTATCTTTGAAATTTTGATTGTTTTCAGCCGCCTCAGCATCTGAGGTTAACGGGCTCTCTTCAAGAGCAATAAAGTGTAAAAATACATCCAGAAACCTTGCTGTTTGCAAACTCAACCCTAAGGGATCAAATGGATCAATGTCCATACAGCGCACTTCTACATATTGCACACCACGTTTGGAAAGAGCATGAATCGGGCGCTCTCCACTGTTAATCACCCGCTTGGGACGAATCGACGAGTAATACTCGTTTTCAATTTGCAAGATGTTGGTATTAATCTGTACCCATTCACCCTTCTGTTTGGTACCAATTGCCTCATAGGCAGGATACGGCTGGCTAACGGCTCGTGCCAGGCTTCTGATATAACTGTGCAAATTATTGTAATGTGGTGTGATACTCGCCTGGGCATTGCTTTGGTATCCTAAATCACCCATACGCAAACTGGTTGCGTATGGGTAATACAAGGACTCTTTTCCCAGAGCCTCTAGTTGATGCGTCCGTCCCTGTAAAAAATTGGAAGACAATACTGGTGATGCTCCAAACAGGTACATCAATAACCAGCTATAGCGACGGAAATTACGAATAAGTGCAATATACTGCTCAGATTGATAGTCTTGATCAGAGATAGCGGGATCTGCACCGTCCTCCTTGCATAGCACTTTCCATAATTTTTCATTCAGTGAAAAATTATAATGAATCCCTGCGATACATTGCATCGCCTTGCCATACCGCAGCGCCAACCCGCGCCGATAAACATGCTTCAACATGCCAATATGCGATGTTCCATACCAAGCAATAGGAATATCTTCTTCTGCCGGCAAAATGCAGGGCATCGAAGTATTCCACAGTACCTCTCCTTGTAATTGCCCGTGCACAAAACGATGGATTTCATCCATGCGCTGCAATGCCTGTGCAATATCAGACACGGCTGGAGTAATAAACTCCAGCAACGATTCCGAATAATCTGTCGTAATCTGTTCATGCGTGAGAGCGGATCCCAGCGCAAGAGGATATGGCGCTCTCACCAAATACCCCTGTTTATTGACGCGCAACGTCTCACGTTCGATACCGCGCAAACCTTGCGCCAGCAAAGCTTTATGCTCAGGAGCCCCCAATATGGACAGGCGACGAGTCAACAAATCATTCATTCCATTCATTCCTACAATTCATCGGTTGCGGGAGCATAACCGAAAATCCAAAAGTGCGTTGTCACAACGCACAAAATAGAATATAAAATCCAGCAATAGTTACCAGTCTACCTAAGACTGTAGGAAAGCACATTTTTTAGAGGTTATTTACACTCCCCAAAAGAGAGCGAGACGTGCTAAGAACCGATATTCTAATCAGCATGCCATGTGCGCTCCTTTTTTGTATGGTCTATATTCTGATTACTGTCCCGGATCTGACAGCATATTCATGTACACAAAATTTAGAAGACATTGTTAATAGGTCAGAATAATCTGAAACGCAAGCACTCATTCATGCTTTAAGGCAACTTAGATAGGGAATCATTGCAGAACACAAGATAATATGCGTTTATTTTCTGCAACTTTTTCTTGGATTTTCGATGGTTCCCATGTCTGTCGTAATGACTCAGCAAAAGCTACTCAGAACAGTGCTTCTATCAAGCAATGCAATCAATCACTGTATTTAGATCAGCAGCCATCAGCATCCTTACCAGATTTCCGCTGAAACATTTGCATTAACAGCATGATTTAAGCAGAAATTGCTGAAATATTACATCGCTAGGCAATTTCCAGCATCTACATATTGCGCTCCGAACATCTCGCTTATATTCGTGAAGTGTTCCTTAAACTTGGCGGCAGTTTAAGCCGATGGAACAAATCTCAACAGGGATCACTGGCTTTCAATGGGAAACTATAGACGAAGGATGGTCTTGCCGGATCATCAGCTTGAATTTATTGATGATCCGGTCTCATAAATTTCAGGATGGGCATCTCTCGTAACAATGCTTTAGGAATAGGTGCGGAAAGAAAAAATGAAGCAGGATCCATAATACTCGAAGCGCTTTGCAAACTCCTCCCAAACTCGCTATCCCATACTTGAAGTATCTTCATCCGAAGCTCCATGGAGCAAGCATCAAACTTCTGACGTAAAGTTCTCTGACAAACATGACGCAATGGCACCCCGCTCATTATGGAAGATGCGCTTAGAGAACGTAAAAAATCATCCACGACATTGTAAAAAAATTTCATAAATAGCTCTTGATCTTCACTTATGAGTCCTCTCTTTAATCTACTATCAAAATCATTCGCCATAGATAATGCCGGCGTTTCTATTCGAGAGGTAACGCAAAAATCATCACAAGAAATTTTTCCATCACTATTAATGGAAAGAACTGCACGCAGCCCAAGATCCGGGAACTTTGCATTTCCCCCCACGATCGAGTTCTGTCTCAACGTTTTGAATTTATCCAACGGCAGTTCCTGCTGCATAAAATAACGTACTTCAACATGATCATTATCCTTATTAAACGTTAATTCAGCTTCATGTTCTATCGATCCTAGAAATGAATGCCTACCATCGCTGAATTTTGAAATAGTATTGCCTAATTCGGTTAATGCAATTCGTGAACTAACAACATGTAACGCGGCACGTTGTGCTGATGGTAAATTTCTCAGAAATGCTTTTAAAAATGCTATTTTATCCTCGATGGAAATGTCATTATTATCGTCTTCTAGCAGCATCGCATTCAATGTGAATTTTTTCCAAGGACAATTCTTGATAAAGCGTTCGACTTCCTCCTGCTCTGTCTCCCTTCTTTGCGTAACATTTTTGATATGAAGCTCAAGGATTTCTGCCACATCAAATTTCACATCTTTATTTGAATTGAGATTCTCTGTATCCCGACAATTAATAATTGTATTAATAAATGATACATCCTCTTTTGATAAATCTTCTTTTTCTTTTCTATACAAGACATAGTCCCCCACCGTGAATTGAACACCTGAGTCGATATCACCGTCTATTCTGAATAAATCTCTATTCGTTACATCTGCGCAATCTCGGATTTTATTAAAAGCATAGTAGCGACCAGACAGATCTGAACGCGAATGCCCTTCTTCTTGAGAATTTATTTTAGAACAATGAAGAAAACGATGTAATTGTTCGAGAACATCTTGCTTTTTCTCTGATCGAAATAAATCTTTAAATTTATC
>JAATGO010000096.1 GCA_015654605.1 Betaproteobacteria bacterium | reverse complement strand
CCCAGGCAAAACGACTCGGCCTGATACCAAAATGCACCATATCTGCATAAAGAGCTTCCGCCCCAGTTAACACCAGCACCACAGATCCCATGACAATAAAGGCTTGCAGCGCGTGCTCCTCCATAAAATGGATCGCGTAATAAGGATTGATGGCGACCAATATTTGTGGAGCCTTGATGATATTGAAAATACCTAGCGCACCCAACGATATAAACCATAGAAACATGACTGGCCCGAATAACTTGCCCACGACTGTCGTGCCATAACGCTGAATCATAAACAGAAAAACCAAAATAACCAGCGTCAGGGGAATCACATAATGAGAAGTGTCTGGAACGGCAACCACCATACCTTCTACCGCGGACAACACCGAGATGGCAGGTGTGATCACCACATCGCCATAAAACATACAGGCACCGAAAACTCCTAACATCATCAGTATCTTGGCACGATGTGACCCGCTGGCTGCCGTCCGTAGCGACAATGCCATCAACGCCAGCACACCGCCTTCACCATTATTGTCTGCGCGCATTACGAACCAGACATACTTCAGCGACACTACGATCGTAATCGCCCAAAACAACATGGAAATAATACCCAACGCTGCATCGGTAGAAAAGGCAATCCCATGACTTGGGCTAAAACACTCTTTTAACGCATAGAGCGGGCTGGTTCCAATATCTCCAAACACCACACCCAATGCTGCGAGCGTAATCAGATGCAGTTGTTGTGATCTAAAAGGGTAATGTGATCGTATGTGAGAAGCACTCATTCAATTTATCTCTGTAAAACGCCGCGGTCGAACATACTCTACCGCGGCAACTACGAAACAAATGCCGATCATTAACGGCATCTACTGCAACATCTATCTACTAGACATGCCTGAAAAAGCATGTTCCTCGTATTTTTGCGAGATATTTTCTCGAACGCGTACTGTAACGCACTATGCTGTCATTTGCTAAAAAACCATGCCTATCAAAGAATTCAGGAACTGATTTATTTCTATACAGACACTTTTCCTATCCACTATGTATAATTTATGCAAAATCCTCGGGAGCGTTATATTGCCACAAATCAATCATTTATCGTGTAATTAACTGCGGGATGATTTATCAAAATACATTGATTCTCTAAAACGCATTTCATTAGTAGTAATAGCCATGGGAAGCGTTCTAGCTACCCTGATGCTGCTACGGCTCTGACATCCGGGTACAATAACCCTCATGAACAAGATTTCACTGACAGAACTAGAAGAGGCAATCAATTACTGGCGTACTCAGCGACCAGCCACTGGTGAAGAATGTGCGTTGTCGCCAGAAGTCAATGCGCTAGCAAACGTATATGCCATGCTTATTATTCACCATACCCATGCCATTACCATCGATATGATGCCCGACGATGTCCGACAGCTATTAACCACTTGGGAAAAATTACGCTCCTGAGCCTAACGCTGCCCACATGTCGGATATCTCCCATTAAAAACCTGTTATTCAGGAACATTCCATGCCACGCAAACCACGCTCCTCCGCCGCTTCTACGCGAGACACCTCTCCGACTGGCAAACCAAAGGTTGCCCTGGTATTACAAGGCGGTGGCGCGCTGGGTGCTTATCAAGCAGGCATTTACGAAGCATTGCAGGAAAATGCCATGGTTCCAGACTGGATAGTGGGAACCTCCATCGGCGCTATCAATGCCGCCATTATTGCTGGCAACCGACATGAGCTGCGCATCCAGCGCCTGCGCGAATTCTGGAATAACATCGCCCATCCTGATTTACTTGATATGCAGCAAGTCCCAGATGCTACACGTCAATTTGCTACCTGGGTAACGACGCTGGATATCTTTGCACGTGGTGTTCCCGGTTTTTTCAAGCCGCGACCATTCAATCCATTTGCACTCGGTCTACCGGTACCACCAGAAGCTGCCAGCTTTTACAATACGGAAGAATTACGTACTACACTCAATCAATATGTTGATTTTGACTTTCTCAACAACGAAAGTAACATCCGTCTGACAGTCAGTGCCGTCAAGGTCACAAGTGGCACACTCGTCACATTTGACTCTCGGCAACAAACTATCACGGTCGATCACATCATGGCCAGTGGTGCCCTGCCGCCTGGCTTTGCGCCAGTACGCATAGAGGGAGATCTGTATTGGGATGGTGGGCTATACTCCAATACACCGTTAGAAGCGGTACTCAATGAAGAGCCTCGTCAAAATACCCTGTGCATGATGGTCGACCTCTGGCACGCAGATGGCCCAGAACCACAAACTTATGAAGCAGTACAAACTCGACAAAAAGATGTTACTTTTGCTTCGCGCTCACAACGCCATATTGATGCCTATCTTAAACAACATGAGTTGCGACGCATCGCCCATACACTCTATACGCGTCTACCACCATCACTACGCCAACCAGAAGATCGCCATTATCTGAAATTACTGGATATTGATACGACGTTACACATCATACGTCTACCCTATGCTGGGCGCGACTGGAATATGGCATCAAAAGATCTCAATTTTGCACATGGTTCCGTTATCTGGCGCTGGGAACAAGGACATAGTGATGCATTACGAGGCATTGACATAAGCAAGCATTGCTCTTTCAACAAAAACGGCATGGGCATTGTCGTACATGAATTACCTGCGCTTGCGCAGACATCTTCTAAAAATAAATCATAAAAATTAGAAAAGGTGTTCTATGTCAAATAATCTGGCATGAAATACTTGACCCCATTGCGCACACGCGTAGAATAGCTCAGCAAGATTCTCGGCCTTATAACAGATACGGTCGTCGAATCTACATCCGTGTTGACCATAAGATATATAGAAATATACAGGGAGCGCGTAACATGTTGCACCATGTAGGCAACATGGTTACATCCACAACTATACTTGACATCGCAAAACGCCCATCGTCATTCATTGCCCTCAACCGAAGGAGAAAACCATGTTTTCGTATCAGGATCAATTTTCTGCTGCCACAAAATCTTATTTCCAAGCACAGATGGATTTAATCAACACCATCACCACTAAAACATTTGAAGGTGTTGAAAAAATTGTGGAGCTTAATCTGAATGCTGCAAAAGCTTCTCTGGAAGAGTCATCTGCTACCGCCAAGCAATTCGCCAATGTCAAAGATCCACAAGAGTTTGTCGCATTTGCCAGTGCACAAACACAACCAACAGCAGAAAAAGCGCTTGCCTATAGTCGCCATCTAGCCAGTATCTTGTCAGCAACGCAATCTGAATTAACCAAGGCTGCTGAAGCGCAGGTTGCCGAAACCAGCCGCAAAGTCAACGCCCTGATTGACGAAATCAGCAAAAATGCGCCAGCAGGTTCGGAAAATGCCATTGCCATGCTTAAATCTGCACTGGGTAATGCCAATGCAGGCTATGAACAGTTAGCGAAGAGTACTCGACATGCGGTGGAAACACTAGAAGCTAATTTGAGTAATGCGGCGAAACAATTTACACAGGTTGCAGAAAAAACTGCTGGGCGCGCAAAAAAATAAGCCTGTTATCTTGAGGGAATAGCCATGTCAATTGCCGGACGTGTGCTAGCTACCTCAAAGACGCATGAGCTGAAAACATTAGCTGATCACAAAAGGGAGATTCTGCGACTATTCAATTTGTCACTCAGTGACCAAATCGTATTCAGGCGCAGATATCAACCACAGACGTCAACCACATAAGATATTTATCATATCTGTCATTTCAAGTCGGTATTTCCTGTACTGTAATAAACAGCACAAAACACATCTCCAAAAAATGGGCTGCAAAATGCAGCCCATTCTTCTTCCCCAACATCTACCATCCCTACAATAAGGTAAGAATATCATTACGAGTATCCTTCCTTACATTTTTATATCCCCTCTCCGTCCTACCTTTATACCTTAACTACAAACTGCCATTTCCTCATCGCCAATCAGCAAAACATCAATCATCATCCACCATCGGCTGATATCCTTCATAATTCACTTTGAGCATATTTTCAGGTGAAGGACGTGGCGTGACCGGTTCTCCAAGTGACTGCCCATTGTAATGGCGACGTATCTGTGCAGAAGACTGATAAACTGCCTTGCGCACTTCCGCAATAGTTCCCACTGGTGGATGCGCCGCCAAAGTTCTCCAAATATGATAAGCAAGAGATTCTCCATAATCCCTCTGACCAGGCGCTGTAATATCCTGCTGAAACAATGTTAACGTGGCCACAGCAATCGGAGGAGAACCATCTGCTGTTTCGTCCCACACATCTGTCGCATCATCGATTGACATCAGCATGCTGGTGCGCGGCTGCAGCATGAATTGAAATTCTACTGAACCGGCCCTAAGACGTGTCTCCAAATCAATGCTTAAATAATTCGGATCAGAACCTGCTGTAGGCGCGGGGGCATTCGGCTCCGCTAGCGGCATTAATTTATACTTGCAATATAACTGTGAATTAGGATTCGTATCTGCGCCAAACAAAAACGGAATGCAACTCCAGAGTGTTTCTTCCAGCAAGCTGTTGACCGGCTTTGTCATCTCATTCAGAATTCGATCAGTGACCGGATTGTCTTTTCGCCACAAGTCTAGATACCCTCCTAATGACGCATGCTTGAATTGACACATTTTCTGGGCATTCGGTGCAAAAAAAGAAGTCGTATTCTGTAACACAAAATCTACAGTACTAGAACCTACCGTATCAGGAAGCACTTTTTCTCCGACGATATCAAACAATTTGATGCCAATCCCTGCTGTATTACCCGCGGTACCGCTAAAATCTGGCTTAGATGCGACCACATCACTGGAATATCGTACCCATGCCCTGTAAGTCGCTCCCGGCTGAAAAAGCCCCACCTGATACTGCTTAGGTATATCACTATGAACTGCAAAATGTCCATAGGCTGATCCATGTATTTTTACGAATGCTGCTCTAGGTGAGACTGTTGCCGCAGGTGTCGTACCATTAATATATTTGTCTATCTGTACCTTCTGCACAAACATATCGACCAGCTCATAAATTGCCGAGTTATCGGTATTACATGCCACAGGATTCTGATATGTAATAGGTGTCCCATCCCCATCAGCTTGTTCCGTAGTAACAGGAACGCCTGCTGCTGCCATTGTCGTACTCTCTTGTGCCATGTTTCCTTCTCCCCCTGGTTTATATGAGATTAAACCTCATCGTATTTATATGAGATGACCTCATCGTATACAAAAAAGGGCAGCGAAGACATGCAACATTCTGTAATAAAAATAAACTCTATATGGTTCCTCTGCACAGCATAGATAACCGTCAGCCATCATTACACTATCGCGTATAATCCAAAGCAATCGCTTCTGCTACTCGAATACCATCAATTGCCGCAGACATGATGCCGCCAGCATACCCTGCACCTTCTCCTGCAGGATAAAGTCCCTTGGTATTGATGCTTTGCAGAAGTTGCTCATCACGTCGCAGACGTACTGGTGATGAGGTGCGTGTTTCCACTCCCGTCAATACGGCATCATGCATGGCATAGCCACGGATCTGTTTATCGAAGGCTGGCAATGCCTCTCGCAATGCTGCAATTGCATAAGCGGGCAACGCTGTCGACAAGTCCCCAGGCTTTACACCAGGCTGATAAGATGGCTCAACACTGCCAAGCGATGTTGAATTTCGCCATGCTAAAAAGTCGCCGACCAATTGTGCTGGCGCATCATAATTACTCCCTCCCAGTATAAAAGCATGTGCTTCCCAATGCCGTTGAAAAGCAATACCTGCCAGAGGATGCCCCGGATAATCTTCAGGAGTAATTCCCACAACAATACCACTGTTGGCATTACGTTCATTGCGCGAATACTGACTCATTCCATTCGTGACGACATGCCCGGGTTCTGATGTTGCTGCCACTACTGTTCCCCCAGGACACATACAGAAACTATAAACAGCCCTACCATTAGCGCAATGGTGCACCAGCTTATAATCAGCGGCACCAAGAATTGGATGACCAGCGCTTGGCCCGAAACGACATGCATCAATCATGGATTGCGGATGCTCAATCCGGAAACCAATAGAAAATGGTTTGGCCTCAATATGCACACCACGCTCATACAACATCTCAAAAGTATCGCGTGCACTATGACCAATTGCTAACACTACACGAGAAGCTGCAATATATTCACCACTGGCCAATGACACGCCTCGCACATGGCCTTGCTCATCGTTAGTACGAGAAATATCAATGTCAACTACCTTTTGCTCAAACCGAAATTCTCCTCCCAGCACCTCAATGGTGGCACGCATTTTCTCAACCATTTTTACCAGACGGAATGTGCCAATATGTGGTTTGCTGACATACATAATTTCCGGTGGAGCATCTGCCTTCACAAATTCTGTCAGCACTTTGCGCCGGTAATGCTTGGGATCCTTGATTTGACTATATAGCTTCCCATCAGAAAACGTTCCCGCACCACCTTCACCAAACTGAACATTGGATTCTGGCTGTAATTTGCGTCTACGCCATAATGCCCAAGTATCTTTGGTGCGCTCCCGCACACTTTTCCCACGCTCCAGAATAATGGGGCAAAATCCCATTTGCGCCAGAATCAATGCAGCAAAAAGTCCGCATGGTCCCGTGCCGATCACGAGTGGGCGCTCTGATAAAGTTGCCGGAGCCGTCGCCACAAAACGATAGGTAGTATCAGGGCTAGGATGAATTTTTACATCCCCTGTAAGCTTACGTAATATGGCTGCCTCATCACGAACTTCAACGTCTACCGTATACGTCAGTATGACTGCCGACTTTTTTCGTGCATCATAACTACGACGAAACAAAGTAACACTGAGTAACTCATCGGCAGCGATATCCAGCTGTGCCAGTATGGCTTCTTCCAATGCTGTTTCAGGGTGATCAAGGGGGAGTTGTATTTCTGTCAGTCGCAGCATGCACAGGATTCCGATAATGCCAATAGCCAGGTTTGGGCACGCAGCATCATCTTATCTCATGCTGCGTCATTGCCAACATTTTACTCTACTGCGTATCCTGTCACCAAGGTATCTGCATATGGAAAACTTCTCAGACAAATAGCTTCTATGTCTTCATTAACTCGTCCCACGTACTCCACGATTACGCCAAAATGACTGGTTATGCCAGCGTTGCTCCAAAGAATAATAATAATTGATACGCTGCCTATAAATAGCCCTTACCTGTTTAAGCTGATGACTATACTGCCTGAGCAAAGAAACATCACCATTTTTGAGGGT
>JAATGO010000019.1 GCA_015654605.1 Betaproteobacteria bacterium | reverse complement strand
TGATCATGGTCATCGTCGGTGGCTATGAAACCTTCGTCTCGCGCATGAATCTGGAAAGCCATCCTGATCAGCCCGAATGGCTGTCACATGTCAATGCCTCTGTCCTAAAAGTCAAGTTGGCAACAGCGATTATCGGCATATCATCCATCCACTTACTCAAGACCTTTATTAATGCCAATTTATATGATGTAAAAACACTTGTGGCACAAACCGGTATCCACTTGACATTTTTAGTATCTGCTATGGCAATCGCCTGCTGTGACCGTCTGATGGCACACCCAGCAGAGCAAGAAACACACAGCTAAAACATCCTCACAATATTTCATTCACCTTCTGAGAGAACCAGCCATGACGACCATCAAGCAAGACGATCTCATCGAATCCGTTGCAGCCGCGCTGCAATACATTAGCTACTACCACCCTGCCGACTATATACGTCATTTGGCACGTGCCTATGAAATCGAACAAAGCCCTGCGGCCAAAGATGCTATTGCACAAATTCTGACCAATTCACGGATGTGCGCCGAAGGAAAACGCCCCTTGTGCCAAGATACCGGTATCGTCAACGTATTCTTGAAAATCGGTATGGATGTCCGTTTTGAAGGCTTTTCTGGGTCGATTACTGATGCCGTCAACGAGGGTGTACGCCGTGGCTATTTGAATCCAGATAATGTACTGCGTGCCTCGATTGTGGCAGATCCACAATTTGAACGTAAAAATACGAAAGACAACACTCCGGCAGTCGTCCATATGGAACTGGTGCCTGGTAATACTATGGACGTACAAATCGCAGCCAAGGGTGGTTGCTCAGAAAACAAAACCAAGTTCGTCATGTTGAACCCCTCCGACTCCCTGGTCGACTGGGTCATCAAAACCGTCCCCACAATGGGAGCTGGTTGGTGCCCTCCGGGTATGCTTGGCATCGGTATCGGTGGCACTGCCGAACGTGCCATGCTCATGGCCAAGCAAGTATTAATGGAAGACATTGATATGTATGAATTATTACGCCGTGGTCCACAGAATAAAACCGAAGAATTGCGCATCGATCTCTATCAGAAAGTGAATGCCCTTGGCATTGGTGCGCAAGGACTGGGAGGTCTCACGACAGTACTCGATGTTAAGATTATGATGCATCCCACCCATGCCGCCTCCAAACCCGTCGCCATGATTCCCAACTGTGCCGCTACACGGCACGGCCACTTCATACTGGATGGTTCCGGCCCTGCGTACATGGAGCCACCATCATTGTCAGATTGGCCACAAGTACACTGGGTTCCAGATACGGAAAAATCGAAGCGAGTCAATCTGGATACATTAACCAAAGAAGAAGTCGCCTCCTGGAAGCCCGGTCAAACTTTACTACTCAATGGGAAGATGCTGACCGGCCGAGATGCCGCACACAAGCGTATCCAAGACATGCTGGCAAAAGGAGAAAGTTTACCCGTCGACTTCACCAACCGTGTGATCTACTACGTTGGCCCGGTAGATCCTGTGCGCGATGAAGTGGTTGGTCCAGCAGGACCGACCACAGCAACACGCATGGATAAATTCACTGACATGATGCTGGAAAAGACTGGACTCATTTCGATGATAGGAAAATCAGAGCGTGGTCCTGTCGCCATTGAGTCGATCAAAAAACATAAATCTGCCTACCTGATGGCTGTAGGTGGTGCCGCCTATCTGGTATCCAAGGCGATCAAATCCGCACGTGTGCTCGGCTTTGCTGACCTTGGCATGGAAGCTATTTATGAATTCGAGGTCAAGGATATGCCAGTTACCGTCGCGGTCGACTCCAGTGGTGTCTCCGTACACAATACGGGACCACAGGAATGGCAAAAACGGATTGCCGAGCACACCTCCTTAAGCAAGATTGCAGTAACAACCGCCTAATATTCTTTCTTTATCCTTGGTCACCCGCCCATGCATGCGTCAATGACATTACCGGTAGATGCTAATTCATCTATCGGCATTTTCGATTCCGGCATTGGCGGGTTGTCAGTATTACGACATATTCTCGCCTGCCTGCCCACAGAACAGCTACTATATTTCGCCGACTCCGGCTATGCGCCCTATGGTGATAAAAGTCAGGCCGACATAGAAGCGCGTTCCCTATCTATTGCCGCATTCATGGTGGCTCGCGGTATCAAAGCGTTAGTCGTTGCTTGCAATACTGCAACAGCTGCTGCTATCACTCGCATTCGCGCAACATGGCCAACGTTGATTGTTGTCGGCATTGAACCAGGTCTAAAACCAGCGACATTACTCAGCAAGACCCGAGTCATTGGGGTCTTGGCAACCTATAGCACGCTTGCCAGCACACGTTTCATGACACTCTGTGAACAGTTGCCCAGTGATGTACGCGTCCTGCCACAAGCCTGTATTGGACTCGCTGATTGCATTGAAAAAGGAGAACTCAACACATCTGCGACCCAACAACTGGTCGCGCATTATGTTCTTCCACTACTAAAGCAAGGTGCCGATACTCTGGTACTGGGGTGCACTCATTATCCATTTGTAAGCAACCTTATCACAGACGTTGCCATACGAAACGGTTATCCCGTACCGCACATCATTGACACTGGTGAAGCCATCGCACGGCAGTTAATACGCTTACTCGATAGTGCCAATTTGCGATCCCCTACAAAAGCAGCATTGAGTGCCGCCGCCGATACAGAACAAGCATTGCACACGCAACAGTGGCAATTGCAAGAACCATTATCATCACCGAAAGAGCCATCGCCTCATGTAAATGACAAAATATGCGCCTTCACCAGTGCCAGCGCGAGTCCGCTGCTGACCGCATTCACCCAGCTATTGCAGCTATCCCCTTATGTCTCTGAAATACGCGACTAAATCCCGCGCTACGCTTGACATCTCCTCTTTTAGAGGTGGTCGCGCTATTTCAATTGCCATGACCGCCACTATTTTGTATAATCGTTTGCTTTACTGATTCAGGCGTGTGTAGTTTTCGTCTAGTCTTGATGTTCAGTGGTGGCTGTAGCTCAGTTGGTAGAGTCCAGGATTGTGATTCCTGTTGTCGTGGGTTCG
>JAATGO010000024.1 GCA_015654605.1 Betaproteobacteria bacterium | reverse complement strand
AGATAGTAGAAAAACCATACCTTATATTTCGGTGTGGTTTTTTTATGGGTAGCGCTTCATCAGGTGTTCTGCTTATATTGAAATGTGTCTTTGTACATAGGTGAATCATCTATATGGATGAATACTTTTATTCGTTCACGGCAGATAGTCACATCATCTACACTTCTCAGGTGATTAATTTTTCCATAGTTTGCATAGCAGCCAGTGGATATTTGTAGCATACATATAAGTCTTTTTGACAAAGGGAAATCATGCGGTCAGGGCGATGGAATAAAAATACTACGTATACAGCAGTATCTACATTGCATGGAGAAGGAAATTACCCTTGGAAGGTGTCTTATTTTTCGAGAAATTCTGCATCCTTCGCACCATTACTGGCATTATTTTCACTGTCATTTCCGATGTCGGCATATGCGCAATCTACTGCAACAGATGCTGTCACGGTACCAGATGTCACAGTGACGGCAGAGCGACGTGAAACTAGTCTTCAAAAGACACCTGTGGCGGTAAATTCGATTTCATCAGATGAAATAGATCAACGTGGACTGCGTCGACTTGGTGACTTGAATGGTTTAGCTGCTGGTGTGTCTTCACCTACTTCATCTTATAATGGTACTACTGCCATATTTATTCGTGGGATTGGTACTTCTCGTCCAATAGGTAATCCTTCGGTTGGTTTATATCTAGATGATGTATACATTCCAAGAGCCTTTGGCGGGGGCTTTTACGGAAGTTTGCCAGATATCGAACGCATAGAAATATTACATGGTCCTCAGGGTACTTTATATGGTCAGAATACCAGTGCGGGAGCAGTGAAGTTTATTTCTCAGCAGCCAGGAGATCAGAAGCAGGCGTGGGTCAGTGCGGCGGCAGGTAATCACGGAGCACTAGAGGCACGAGGTTTTGCTACGTCGCCAATTTCTCCAGGTTTGCTGAGTGCCAGTATCGCTTACCAACATGACCAAAAAGACGGCGAGATTCATAATTTTACAACTGGCCGAGATGTGGGAATTACTCGTAATGACCAAATTCGTACTATCTTCCGATTTACACCATCAGCTGATTTCGATGCGACGTTATCATTGGATGCCATGCAATTTAAACAGGATTATGTGCTGTCGCCAGATCCAAAGTTTTATTCCAGAGGAGAGCGTGAGGCCTATTCTATTGTAGAGCCAACGCAAAATTATGAGGGTGGTGGCGTGTCGTTGAAACTAAATGGCCGCATTGATAATCATCTCAGTTTGCGCTCTATTACTGCGTGGCGAGCCTTTCGATACACCATGCCGACTGATTACGATATTGCTCCGGTACGAGTTTTTGGTTTTACACAGGATTTAAATCAGGAACAGGTATCTCAGGAGTTCCAGTTATTAGGGGACTATGGACGATTTAATTTCATCACAGGGTTATCGCTTTATCGTGAATTATTCAACGTTGACCGACTGTCATGGACAAATAATGCCTATTCCATTTTGAAAAGCCATAACACGACACGCAGCATTGGTATTTTCGGTCAGGGAAATTATAAGATCACTGATAAGCTTGGCATTACTGCTGGTGTACGATTAAACCGGGAGAAAAAAAGTATGGATGCCTCCGGGTACGGCAGTAATATCAATCGTGCGCAATTGGCTCAAACCTTTAATGTCAATGACTTGAGTAAAACCTATAATGCGGCTACGCCAAAATTATCGTTGGATTATCAATGGACAGCCGATACTCTTACCTATGCCAGCTGGTCGAAAGGGCAGACTTCTGGAGGATACAATGCAGCACCAGGAAATGCCGCCGTTGCAAGGGTACCAATTAATACCGAAAAAGTCACAGCGTATGAACTAGGTATCAAAGACAACGCATGGAATGGTCGACTGAAGACGACTGCTGCATTTTTCTACAATGACTACACCGACTATCAGGCTTCTATCTCCAACCCAGTGATCAATGGTGTACCTGTGACCGGTAGTGTGATTGTGAATGCAGGTAAAGCACATACCTATGGTGTTGAACTGGAAGCGGCATTTAAACCAACTTCACGTTTCGATGGCCGTGCATCACTGACTTATTTGCGGACAAAATTTGATGAATTTAGTAATCCCACAGGTTCTGCCAGTACTAACTTGAATGGTAAAGAGTTACCTAATGCACCGAAGCTCACCGCAGTAATCAGTGGAACTTATTCATTACCTATAAAAAATGCAGGAGTGGTACGTTTCACTGGTACTACACGCTATCAAACGCAATCTTATTCAGATATCACTCCTTATCGTGAGAGTACTAAGTATCCATCGCAGGTATTTATTGATGCAGGAACTGCATATACCACTGTGGATGGCAATTGGACTATTTCGCTATCGGTAAAAAATCTATTGAACAAGACTTATACGCTTCCTGGGACTTATAACCCTTCATTGAATCTCTATGCGGAGACTTATAATCCAGAACGCCAGATATTGCTTGGTTTGCGTCGTGACTTTTGATGCAGGGATCGAGCATGTCAATATCAAAGAAGCGACAACTTAAACTCGGCTCTTTCTTGATTGGACCAGGATTTAATATTGCTGCCTGGCGTCATCATAGTACTCCGGCCAATGCGCCCGTGAATTTTGAATTTATCAAGGAAGTTGCTCGCACAGCGGAAGCAGGTAAATTTGATTTTCTATTTAATGGTGACTCTGCTTACATTACCAAGGATTCCACACCTTATTTCTTGAGTCGCTTTGAACCAATAACCGCATTGTCTGCGCTGGCAGCAGTGACGAAAAATATAGGTTTGGCAGGAACTTTCACAACGTCTTATAGTGAGCCGTTTACGACTGCCAGGCAATTAGCTTCGCTAGACAAGATTAGTCATGGTCGTGCTGGATGGAATGCCGTTACCTCTGCATTAGAAGGGGTAGCACGCAATCATGGGCACGATAAATTGTATGAACATGATCTGCGTTATCGCATTGCCAGCGAATATATTGATGTTGTGAAGGGGTTATGGGACTCCTGGGAAGATGATGCCTTTGTGCGTAACAAAGCAACGGGACAGTATGTAGATTTCAGCAAGATGCATACGCTTCATCACAAAGGGGAGTTCTTCTCGGTACAGGAGCCGCTTAATATTGAGCGCTCACCGCAAGGTAGACCCGTTGTTTTTCAGGCAGGAGCTTCAGAACCAGGGCGTGAACTGGCAGCACGCGAGGCAGACGCCGTTTTCTCCAATCATGGCACACACACACCATTGAGTGAGGCACGTGAATTTTATGCCGATATTAAACGCCGTGCTGAAAAATATGGTCGCAAAAGCAGCGATATTTTGATCATGCCTGCCATTACGCCAATCATTGGGGCAACTCAGGAAGAAGCGGATCGTAAATATAGTCTTACTAGCGATTATCTGGATATTGATCTGGCAGTTAAATATCTGGGAAGATTTTTCAGTTTTTTTGATTTTTCCCAATTATCTCTCGATAAACCTTTACCAGACTTGGGTGATCTTGGTAAGGACAGTTTTCGCTCGACAGCTGAATATTACAAGCGCATTGCCAGAGAAGAAAATCTCACACTACGCCAACTGGCGTTACGGGCAGCCAATCCCAAAGGAGAGTTTGTCGGTACGCCTGAATTTGTGGCAAATAGGATACAAGAAGTATTTGAAGCACATGCTGTGGATGGTTTCATCATTTATCCCCATGTACAAACAGAAGGGTTGCGCGATTTTGTTGATCACGTTGTTCCAATTTTGCAGCGACGAGGGTTATTTCGCACTGATTATGAGTCGACTACATTACGCGGAAACCTGGGATTATCGTATCCAGAAAATCGTTATGCGGTGTCTAGAAAATGAGTAAATATATCTGCATATAGTCAATATCTCCTTATTTAAAATAGATATAAAGAGGAACAAAATTCTTCGTTCGCTAATGAGTTCATGTCATTTATATTCTCATCTTTTATGTGGAAAAAATGTCGTATGGACTTGAAAATGATATTTCGTTCAACGTTGGTCCATGCTGATGGAGCTTGGATATGTTACTGAAAAAAGCAATCCCTGAACTACACTGGAGTGCTATTTCAGATGACTATATTACTCATAGACGTGGCTACCCAGACAGTTATTTTCCATTGCTTCAGGAATTGGAGATTGGTCGTCCTGGGCAACAGATTCTTGATCTTGGTTCTGGTGCGGGGGCGTTATCTTTACCATTTTCCAGGCAGGGCAGTGTCGTCACTGCTGTAGATATTGCCGCAGGACAGATTGAGTCGGCGCAGAAGGTAGCAGAAAAAGAAGGGCTGGATATCCGTTTTATTGTTGGTGCAGTCGAGGATTTACAACTACCGAAGAATCAGTTCGATGTAATTTCCGCGAGCATGTGCTGGGGTTATTTTGATCTTGACAAGGT
>JAATGO010000025.1 GCA_015654605.1 Betaproteobacteria bacterium | reverse complement strand
TGCACACATTAATTCATATCCAATCGTTCCTGCCGCTGATGCCACCTCGTCAATCGACAAGTTCTCTCCCCACAATTCAACATGGCTGCCAATACCTGCCTGTGGCAAGTCGGTCAAATCTACTGCCAGCATATCCATCGACACACAGCCAATGACAGACGTTCGCACGCCATCAACGATCACCGGCGTCCCGTCAGGTGCATGACGTGGGTAGCCATCTGCATAACCACAAGCGACGACACCAACTCTCTTGGGACTTTCTGCAACAAAACGACTGCCATAACCAACCGCATCACCCGCGATAATGTTCTGCACACCGATAATACGACTTTCCAAAGTCATTGCTGGCTGCAGCCCTAGGCTGGCAGCACTGACACTCCCCGGAGAAGCGCCATATAACATGACTCCTGGCCGTATCCAGTCAAACGCCAGCCCTGTGTGCAACAAATCCGCTGCTGAATTGGCAACGCAGCGTTCTCCTTTTAATCCTGCCGTTGCCTGCTGAAAACGACTTATCTGTTCAGCCGTCGATAAATACGGATGATCAAGATTATCTGCATTGGCAAAGTGTGTCATCATTGTTATCGTGCGCACGCCAGGTATGGCACACAAACGCCTATAAGCATCACGATACACTTCTGGCGTAAAGCCAAGTCGATTCATGCCGCTGTTGAGCTTCAAATGCACATCCACGCCTGGCTGTAAGCCACCGTTCGCTGCAACCGTCTCCAACATGGCTATCTGTTCGTTGCAATGCACCGCAAACTGTAACTGTTGCTGTACCAACACAGGAATATCAGTCTCATCAAAAAACCCCTCGAGCAACAAGATGGGTTTATGCCAGCCGTATTCGCGCAAACGAACGGCATTGTCTATTTCCACTAGTGCCATACCATCAGCATCATTAAATCCGGCAATCGCTCGCTGTAAGCCATGTCCATAAGCATGCGCCTTAACAATCGCCCACGCGCGCGCCTCTGGTGCATGCATTTTAGCAATAGCAAGATTATGCCGTAACGCGGAAATATGGATCGTGGCAAGCAGGGGTCTAGGCATACGGCGGGTCGGTATTCCAAATATGAAGACAATCCGATGAGAAATCGGCGATAATTTCCTATTTTACCGGAGCATTTCCCTTACATGAAGATATCAGGCACAATTTAGTATGCTTAATATGAGGAAAACAGACTATTCACGGTCGGCTATCAAACAACTTCGTACTGATACCAAGGTATTTCATGGTATAAAGCAAGCCGGAGATAAATTCTCAGATCTTGGATACGAATGAATCGCGGTTTCTACACCATCATGGCGGCGCAGTTTTTTTCATCGCTTGCTGACAACGCATTGCTCATTGCAGCCATTGCACTTTTATTCGACATGCACTCGCCTGCATGGATGACACCGCTGCTGAAATTATTCTTTGTCTCATCCTATGTTCTCCTAGCTCCCTTCGTTGGGGCATTCGCCGATGCCTTCCCAAAAGGGAGAGTCATGTTTATCACCAATCTGATCAAAATTGGTGGATGTGCCATGATGTTTTTTACTGTTCATCCTCTATTGGCTTACGCCATGGTCGGTTTTGGCGCTGCTGCGTATTCCCCTGCTAAATATGGCATCTTGACTGAATTGCTTCCCCCTGAAAAACTGGTAGCTGCTAACGGCTGGATCGAAGGCTTGACGGTAGGTTCCATCATTCTTGGAACCGTACTTGGTGGTACGCTCGTCAATCCCCGGATTGCCGCAGCGCTCATGGACAACCATATACCACTTCTGCATTTCATCATTAAAACCCCTACGGAAGCAGCACTGTGCATTATCACACTCATTTATCTTGTCGCCACTTTCTTTAACTTGCATATTCCCGATACAGGGGCACGTTATCCTCACCAGCAACATGATCCGATCAAGCTAGTTGTTGATTTTACCCATTGCTTTCGCACCCTATGGGCAGACAAATTGGGGCAAATTTCACTCGCCGTCACCACCTTATTTTGGGGTGCTGGCGCCACCCTGCAATTCATCGTGCTGAAATGGGCTGAAAAATCATTGCATTTACCACTTGATAAAGCGGCAATTCTGCAAGGTGTGGTCGCACTCGGTGTCGCGCTCGGCGCAGTTGGTGCTGCCCGCTTCGTCCCGCTGAAAAAATCACTATCCGTCATGCCTATGGGTATAATAATGGGAATAGTCGTCATGGCGATGACCCTAGTCACATCAACCTGGATCGCCTATATATTATTGATCATTATTGGTGCACTTTCCGGCTATTTT
>JAATGO010000177.1 GCA_015654605.1 Betaproteobacteria bacterium | reverse complement strand
GAAATGGGTAAGCCCCTGGCCGAGGCCACAGGAGAGGTCGAAAAATTCGCCGTGACTGCACTGTATTACGCTACTCAGGCCACGTCGATGCTTGCCGATGAAAAAGTCGCTATTGATGGTGTCGATGCTTGGGTCTGCTACGAGCCCATTGGCCTCATTCTGGGTGTCATGCCTTGGAACTTCCCTGTGTGGCAGGTAATGCGTTTTGCCAAGCGTTTCATCGTCGCAGAAGCTGTTTTGGAGCAATTCACCAACTATTTTGTAGCGGGTGTAAAGGCACTCGTCGTAGGAGACCCCGCTGACAGCCGTACCCAGATCGGCCCCATGGCACGCGGCGATTTGCGTGATGCGTTGCAGCGACAAATCGACCAGTCGATTGCTAAGGGTGCTCAACTGCTCGCTGGCGGCAAAGCAAAAGAAGGTAATGGTTACTTCTTCGAACCGACCGTCCTTAGTAACACCATACCAGGTATGCCTGTTTTCGACGAAGAGACTTTTGGGCCGGTTGCCGCGATCACCAGCGCCAAAAGTGATGATGAAGCCGCCGCATTAGCCAATGCGACTCCTTATGGCTTGTCGATCAGTATCTGGACTGGCTCACAAAAACGTGGTGTGGCGTTGGCTAAGCAAATCACTAGCGGCGTAGCCTTTATTAATGCAATTACCGCATCTGATGCCAGAGTACCATTTGGTGGCACAAAGAAATCGGGATATGGTCGCGAACTTGCGGCAGCCGGGATTCGTGAATTCGTGAACACGCGTACTTTTTGGACGCCGCTTGCCGAGTAAGATAGCGACGCCCATTCTCGTTAATTCACGCTATTCTCCAC
The DNA here is from genome assembly GCA_015654605.1 of Betaproteobacteria bacterium. Next base: position 2,539 of record JAATGO010000177.1, on the reverse strand, counting down.
ACTATTCATCGGCCGCAGGGCCGGTGTAGGTGTACCCCATCGCAGGGGGCATTGGTCCTTTGATACGGCCGCCCTGCTTTTTTTGCTCCCAGGCATGGGCGAGAATGCCTACTGAGCGAGAGAGGATAAAGAGTCCTCTAGCCAGTGCTGCATCGAAGCCCAGTTCACCATAGATGACTGCTGTTGCGCCATCTATATTCATGGGAACTGGTTTGGATGATTTCCCTGCCAGATGGGCCTCAATCAATCGTCCCGCTTTCGCATACTGCCCACTCACTACGCCTGCCTCCATCGCCTGGTCAACTAAAGCCAGCAACTTAACGGCACGAGGATCGATTGGATGAAAGCGATGTCCATAGCCGGGCACAATGCGTCCGTGCTCCTTTGTATAGTCAGCCATGACCTGCTCAAGCACTGTGTCTAGCTCACAAGAATTTGCGTGGACCGTGTTCAGCAATTGATTAAATAGTTGCAGGCATTGTTCGCCAGCACCACCATGAATATCGTCTAGCATATTGATGGCCGATGACATCGCACCATTCAACGGTAAACCACAGGTCACGCCCATACGCGCGATAGCAATAGATGGCGCTTGCGGTCCGTGATCGACTGCTGATACTAGTGCTGCCTCAAGCAAATGCAGTTGACCAGCATTAGGAATATCATCACGCAACATTCGCCATACCATATGAACGTAACCAACATTGCCAATCATGTTCTCAATGGGTTCACCTTTGATGCGAATGATACCTGGCTGAATATCAATGATGCCAGTACTCCACCATGCCTTGGTCTTGGCAACTAGATCAGCGTTGTGATCCGCCTCAGACGGTTGCACTTTGTTGACTTGCTGCGTTGTCATACCACCCCCTCTTCACGCAGATTAGAAATATGCGCGGGTGTGTAACCCGCCGCCAGCAAAATTTCATCCGTATGCTCTCCCAGCCGTGGTGGGCCATACTGGACATCAGTTTTTTCGCCATCAATGATGAAGCCGCTGCGAGTCAGCGTAATTTCTTGTGTGTGCTCGAGATCTTCCTTGTTGAATAATACTTTCATCAACAGACCACGATGCTGAACCTGATCTTGCATCAATGCATCCAGCACACTGAGTACCTGACCTGCAGGAACACCTGCTTGATTGAACTTGCGCTCCCATTCTGCAGCATTGCCACGACGCAATTCTTCTTCAAGGATGTCGTTGAGCACCTTGCGGTTGATCTTGCGTATTTCTCGTTCGGCAAACCGAGGATCTGTCTTCAAATCCGGTCGATCAAGCAGATCGCACAAAACCTCAAACTGTTCCTGTTTGTTGGCGGCAATGTTCAGTAATCCATCTCCCGTGCGAAAGGTACCTGAGGGACTGGCAGTAAAATTGTCATTACCCATGGGTACGGGACTGCGACCTGCGATCAACTGGTTGGAAACAATCCATCCCATGGTGACCATGACAGAATCCAGCATGGATACGTCGATGAAGCATCCCTTGCCAGTCTTATTGCGACTTACCAATGCGGATGCGATGGCAAATGCAGCTGTCATCCCGCCGATAGTGTCACATACAGGGTATCCAACACGTAACGGTGCACTCTGCCCATCTCCGGTGATGCTCATCACGCCAGAACGCCCCTGGATAATTTGATCATATGCAGGAGCGTCTGCCAGCGGGCCAGTCTGACCGAAACCGGAAATAGCGCAATAGATAAGATGTGGAAATTCATCCTGCATGGTTTTGTATCCGACGCCTAGCCGATCCATCACTCCAGGACGAAAATTTTCCAGGATGATATCGGCCTTCCCCGCCAATCGACGTAATACTTCTTTACCCTTGGCACTTTTCAGGTTAAGCGATATGGAACGCTTGCCAGCATTCTGCGCTAGGAAGGATGTCCCCATCTTTTCTTTATTGAGACTAGAATCCGCCCCAAGCTGCCGTGCCAGATCCCCGACTCCCGGTGTTTCGACCTTGATAACATTCGCTCCCAAGAGTGCCATCTGATATCCGGTAAACGGTCCTGACAATACATTAGTCAGATCTAGAACCGTCACGCCTTCCAGTAGTTTGTTCATCGATATCCTTGATTTCTTTTGGTGCATGTCTGCACCGTCGCTTTATTGAATTTACCCGACAATTGATTCTGACCGGGCGACATATGACGATATATGGCAATGTTTCCACCTGATCTCACACTGGTTGAGTGTTCGTTATCAAGTTAATCCTTGAATAGATTCGCATCGCCGAACAAACTTATTGTCAGCATACGCGCGGCGGTAATTAAATGCGGGGTCATGACTGCGACCGCATCGTCGTTGAAATGATGCAAAGGACCGGACAGGCTCAGCGCACCTTCCAGATGATTGTTGACACCAAACACGGGACAAGCAATTGCGGCCGTTTCCGAATCACGCTCACCACGTGTGACACGAATGAATGGCTGAGGCATCTGTACAAGTTGTTCGTTGGATAAATTATCGAATTCCGTTAAAACATGACCACCCGCACCTTTATCAAGGGCCAGTAATTCACCTGCTTGTACAT
>JAATGO010000374.1 GCA_015654605.1 Betaproteobacteria bacterium | reverse complement strand
TTTCTTTCATCTTTTTCACAACGGTATCGCTATTGTCGGTACCAGTGGCTTGGATGGCTTGCAGATAATGCATAGTCGCTGAATAGGCTCCTGCCTGAATCATGGTTGGCATCGCTTTGTGGATGGCGAAAAAGCGCTTGGACCAGGCTCTGGTCTGGTCGTTAAAGTCCCAGTAGAAGCCGGTAGTAAAGAGTAGTCCTTGCGCGATTGGTAAGCCCATGCCTTTGATATCAGTATCCATCATCAGTAATGTTGCCAGCTTTTGTCCGCCCTTGGTAATGCCAAATTCGGCGGCTTGACGTACAGCATTTTGTGTATCTTTGCCTGCATTAGCGAAGCCGATTACCTTGGCTTTCGATGCTTGTGCCTGTAACAGGAAAGAGGAGAAGTCAGAGGCACCTAATGGATGTCGAATGGCTCCCAGCACTTTCCCTCCCATGCTATTGACAACCTCAGAAGTATTTTTTTCCAGAGATTTACCGAATGCGTAGTCTGCCGTCAGGAAAAACCAGGAGTCACCACCTTCCTGCATGACTGCGCGACCGGTACCTGCTGCCAAGGCATAAGTGTCGTACACATAATGTACGCCATAAGGAGAGCATTCCTCATTAGTGAGCGCGGTTGATGCTGATCCAGTAAAAATAATGATCCGTTTTTTCTCGACACCGAGTTTTTGCAAGGCGATGGCTGCTGCGGAATCTGTCGACTCAAGGATAGTGTCAACCTGGTCACGATCTATCCACTCACGTGCCTTGGCAAGTGCTACGTCGACTTTATTTTGATAGTCTGCAGACACGATCTGGATTGGCTTTCCATTGACTTGCCCGCCAAAATCCTTCACTGCCATGTTGACCGCATCTATAACGCCAGGACCACCGATGGCGGAATAGACTCCGGTACGGTCAACAATGACTCCAATTTTGACTACATTATCGGAAATTTGTGCAGAGGCACTGGTTGAGATCGAACATGCTGCTGCCATGATTGCCGTAGCACTTAACAATTTTTTCATTTATCTAGTCTCCGTTCTTTTTAAATTGTCCTGAACATTTCATGAGAGAGCAAATCTTGTTCCATGCCGTGGTGAAGCCAAAATAAGGCGGATAGCGCTATGTTGATGTGTAAAACTGAGCATTATTGTCTTTTTTAAAGACACTTAACAACACCATGTCTTTGCCGCACGCAATTCAATGTGTTGCGACATTGATAAATGCGTCTTGTCCAAGGACACAGTTTCCATGCGTTTTGGTATGGAAAGGTAAGAATCACCAGGAAGATGTTGTCGATTGATGGGGGTGACCAAGGGTGTAAGAGAGAGCGCGCGGTGCTATGCACGGAGGTGGCTCGAAACATGCTACATGCACCTATGGAAATCTGATGTTGTGCTGTATTTTCGACCCTATTATTTAATCAATATATATCATGAGACAAGCTTTTATTTGCGATGCTATTCGTACACCTATTGGACGTTATGCTGGCAGTTTGAAACAGATACGTGCCGATGATCTGGCAGCTATTCCATTGCGTGCCTTGCTGACACGCCATACTCATCTGGATCTGGAAGCAGTTGATGATGTTGTCTACGGATGCGCCAATCAGGCTGGGGAAGATAATCGTAATGTCGCACGTATGGCATCACTATTGGCGGGTTTGCCAGTGACGGTATCTGGAAGCACAGTCAACCGGCTATGTGGTTCTGGTATGGATGCCGTAGGTATTGCGGCACGGGCGATACGCAGTGGTGAATCACAATTGATGGTGGCTGGTGGCGTCGAGTCGATGACACGGGCACCATTTGTGACTGGTAAGGCTGAGCAAGCTTTTTCACGCCATGCTGAAATATACGATACCACCATTGGATGGCGTTTTCCTAATCCTTTGATGATGGAACAATACGGGATTGATTCGATGCCCGTTACTGCTGAAAATGTGGCGCAAGAATATAACGTTAGTCGGGCTGATCAAGATTTGTTTGCGTTTAATAGCCAGGCCAAGGCAGCAACGGCGCAAGCGAATGGTATTTTTGCGCAGGAAATTACACCAGTTAACATCACTCAGAAAAAGGGAGATGCATTCATAGTAGCAGCAGATGAACATCCTCGCGCAACCAGTATGGAAACTTTGTCAAAATTAAAGGGCGTCGTTCGTAACGATGGTACTGTGACTGCAGGGAACTCATCTGGTATTAATGATGGTGCTTGTGCATTGTTGTTAGCGAACGATGATGCAGTACGCCAATATGGATTAACACCCAAAGCACGTATTCTCGGCGTGGCGACTGCTGGTGTACCCCCACGTGTGATGGGTATTGGGCCTGCACCTGCTACGGCAAAACTGTTACAGCGACTGGGGTTGAGTCTGGAGCAGATGGATGTGATTGAGCTCAATG
>JAATGO010000432.1 GCA_015654605.1 Betaproteobacteria bacterium | reverse complement strand
GATGCACCGCGTGTGTTGCGTCGTTGGTAGAGCGGGAGTGAATGAGGGTACTGTCACTGACAGACCAAGCCCTAAATTAAGCGGCGGCTATAGGAGACACAATAGGGAGTTTTGAGAGATCCTGAAACACCCGCCAGGAGGAGGAGGGTAGTAGGTCCTGTTCGATCGGGACTAGCTTTCGGCCTCCAGCAAGGTGTATGAGCTAATAGTATGCTCAACTACTGCTTATCGATTGCGATTATTGTCGAAGTCAAGGTCGAGGACAAGTTATGACAGCAATTGATCGTTTGTGCAGGGCGTGGGCAGAAGCATGGCACTCGAGGAAAATCTGCATGAAGCCGGGGGGCGTGCAAGGAGCCTTGACGAGCCTGACTCAAAGTGGGTGAAGCAGGCCAAGGATAGGCTTGGTAAAAGGCCAATTGCACCTAAGCTATCCAGCCGATCCAATCCCCCTCCTTTACTGCCAACCCTCATCCCGGCCCGCCTGGCTGCCTATTCCATTCGGTTCATTGCTGCTGAGCCGCCCAAACTCAATCTCTACCAATCGTCCTGCCTTTTCCAAAAGGGTTACTTACACCTTTACGATACTGCAAATCCCATGTCTAGCTGCCTCCGATGATCGCTTGTACATCTACCTCGCTTCGCCTTCACGATTCATCGAGTACGAAAAGTTGGCATATCCCTCGACTCGTTCCATCAGCCTCGCTGACAAGCATTTACCAAAGCCGAGAGCATTTCCCTTCTGACTGATCGGTCGAGCATTCTGCTACCTCCCTTGCTGCTGTCAAGAATCCTGATCCAACGTCGCTTTTCGTCTTGGTACCTCTGCGAGGCTCTGTTGAATCGTTGGGCGTCCACGTGCTGCCTGTCGAGACCGACAAGCGCAATTTCAGCTGCGAGCTTGCCGTCCCGTATCCAAAGCTCTCTCCTGACTTCCTCACAGTCCTTGATGCTATCAACCCAGAGCTCAAGTGATTCCGAACAGAAAGTCTCGAATTGTGCCAAGCACATCTCTATCTGAGGAGTTAGGTCGTACTTCCGCGTGTCGAAGATCTTGCCAGCGGCAGCAGCCTTAGCTGACAGTGTCGTATTCCTTTCGAAGACTTTCCTAGAAGCCTCCTGGAAGTCAACAGTGGGCGTTTGAGTCCGGTACCCAGCCATATGTCGATGTCTGTCCGCACTTTGAAACTTTGGTTCTGCTGATGCCCTGAATGGTGACGTGTCGGATACTACCCCTGCAGCAAGATGTCTGCCATTTGTCGGCTGACCATTGGATGGGAGTGGAGTTGCTG
>JAATGO010000215.1 GCA_015654605.1 Betaproteobacteria bacterium | reverse complement strand
TTCCTTCGGAACATCGCTGGAGGCTTTCAAATCCCCGCGCGTCGCAAAGTCAAAAACTAGTTAGGGATTCGGCCACCTTCGGCGGCCCCGGCACGGCGGTTCCTGCAGAACATCGCCAATGCCTTTCGAATCTCCCGCGCGAGCCAAACTCCTGGCTCGCTTGGTGCCACAAAATAAAAAGCCACCTTGCGGTGGCTATTGTATTTGGCGTCCCCAGGGGGATTCGAACCCCTGTACTCACCGTGAAAGGGTGATGTCCTAGGCCTCTAGACGATGGGGACATATGTCCTATTACCAACTACTTTCGCTGGTTGAGGTAAGCGGGATCGAACCGCTGACCTCTTGCATGCCATGCAAGCGCTCTCCCAGCTGAGCTATACCCCCGACGAAGAAGCGAGATTATAGCAACCTTTCGAAGGTTCTTGCAATGGATTGTTTCTGTAATTCAGCTATCCTATATTCGCAGCATTCAATCGCGCTAATACCGTTTCACGGCCAAATATTTCAAGCACAAGGTCAATCGCAGGCGTTTGCAATTGCCCCGCTATCAATAAACGCAATGGCATCGCTAGTTGAGGCATTTTCAATTTGTGTTGCGCCAATACTTCTTTGATCGTCGCTGACAAGACGTCTTTCTTCCAGTGAGAAACGTCAATTGCTGCACAACGTGCACCAAAATCCTGCAATACCGGTTTAATCGCTTCAGTGACGTGCTGCTCCAGCAATGCAGCATCCGGTGCTGGCTGGCGGTAAAACATAAGTACCGCTGCTGCCAGCTCAACAATGGTGTTAGCGCGTTCTTTCAACAATCCTATCGTTTGCGATAAGGCTGGCGCCCCATCAAATTGCGCTCCATCTTTCTCAAGTAGGGGACGTACCAGCGTCTCTAAACGCGCGTTGTCAGTCTGTTTAATATAGTGGTTATTCAACCACGCTAGTTTTTCCATATTAAATTACGCTGGCGATTTCGATAAATGGTCTAGATCAAACCATTGACAAAACTGCTCCATGGAAAATATTTCTTCGTCGCCATGACTCCATCCCAAACGTGCCAGGTAATTGAGCATCGCTTCAGGCAAATATCCTTGCGCAGGATATTCCATCACGCTCACAGCACCATGACGCTTGGATAATTTTTCACCATCAGCACCGAGAATCATCGGGACATGTCCATATTGAGGCAATACCCCACCTAGCGCCTTGAGGATATTTATTTGCCTTGGGGTGTTGTTGACATGATCATCGCCGCGAATGACATGTGTAATTTTCATATCCCAATCATCCACCACAACACAAAAATTGTAGGTTGGGGTGCCGTCTGGACGGGCAATAATCAAATCATCGAGTTCGTGGTTGGAAATCGAGATAGTGCCTTTCACAAGATCGTCCCATGTCACGATACCTTCCAATGGATTGCGAAACCGTACGACGGGCTTGCGTCCTTCTGGAACAGGGGGCAATGTTTTACCGTCCTCAGGACGCCAAGTACCGTCATAACGGGGCTTTTGACCAGCAGCACGCTGTTTTTCACGCATGGCCTCAACTTCTTCCTGTGAGCAGTAGCAATGATATGCAGTGCCTTGCTCCAACATTTGTGCAATCACTTCACGATAACGATCCATACGTTGCATTTGATAGAAAGGACCTTCATCGTGTTGCAACCCTAACCACTGCATGCCATCAAGAATCGCCTGCACGGCTTCCGGTGTAGAACGTTCGACGTCTGTGTCTTCTATACGTAATACAAACGTTCCAGAATGATGTCGCGCGAATGCCCATGAGAACAAGGCTGTCCGAGCTCCTCCCAAATGTAAAAAACCAGTGGGACTGGGCGCAAAACGCGTACGTACGGCAGGAGTAGCTGTGTTCATAGGTCAATAAAAGGCTTTAGCGTGACAAAGCCGTGATGTGCGTGATGATAAAGCATACATTTTACCGTGTTGCGGGCTCCGATGGAACGCCGTCCTCTGCACAACATCATGTATATATATCGTGTATCGGTGCCCGCCAATGACGAAAAATCAATCGTTTTGCACCACAATCGTCGGAAATTTACTGGTCATGTCTTTTGCCTTCTCCGCGACTTTTATCGCTACTTTACGCGCAATCGCCTTATACATTGAGGCAATTTGACCATCTGGATCTGCCACTACCGTCGGGCGTCCAGAGTCAGTCTGCTCTCGAATGGCCATCGTCAATGGTAATGCTCCAAGGAAATCGACGCCAAAGTCCTTACACATTTTTTCGCCGCCACCAACACCAAAAATGGGCTCAGCATGGCCGCAGTTAGAGCAGATATGCATGCTCATATTTTCGACAATTCCCAATATGGGCACGCCCACATTTTCAAACATTTTCAAACCCTTGCGGGCATCCAGCAACGCAATATCCTGTGGCGTCGTAACAATCACGGCACCAGTCACAGGTACTTTCTGTGATAACGTCAATTGCACATCACCCGTACCAGGTGGCATATCGACGATCAGATAATCCAAATCGTGCCAATTGGTCTGATCCAATAATTGCTGCAACGCCTGTGTGGCCATCGGCCCACGCCAAATCATGGGTTCATCTGGGTCAATCATGAAGCCAATGGACGATACTTGCAGGCCGTGGTTTTCCAGCGGCTCCATGGTTTTCCCATCCAACGTCTTCGGTTTATCCTGGATGCCCATCATCATCGGTTGCGACGGCCCATAAATATCTGCATCCAGAATACCTACCCGTGCACCCTCAGCCGCCAATGCCAATGCCAAATTGACTGCGGTCGTAGACTTGCCAACCCCTCCCTTGCCAGAGGCGACCGCAATAATATTTTTGACGTTGTCCTTGAGCTTGAGGCCTCGCTGCACAGCGTGCGCTACAATTTTGACATAAACATTGGCGCTCACCTTGCCAATACCCGGCACTGCTTGTATAGCAGCCACAACAGCGGAGGTAATGGCATCAATCTGGCTTTTTGCCGGATATCCCAATTCAACATCTAACGTGACGTCTTCACCATGGATCTGGATATTCTTGGCTGATTTACTGGAAACAAGGTCTTTACCTGTATTGGGATCTATGACCTTTGCCAACGCTTGCTGAACGACTTCAACGGTAATGCTCATTATTTCTCCTTAATTGATACCCCCAAGTCTAAACCAATCACAGATCGGCCGTCGAACATCACCTGAACTATCTCAACGATGGCAATACCCCAGGCGTTTTCCTACACATCCTCTTTTTATGTACCGTTTTCAAGGATGCGTACATATAACACTCAATCAATTATTGCCCAATGAGAACTTATCTCAATAGGAGGTCTTGGCATGTCTTTTCCCGGAGCAATCCAACGCCTTTGGCAATAGCCGCCATTCCTCATTTTTCCTATAATCTGCTCCAATAGCCCTGCGACTGCTAAAATTACATCCTTTTCCAATCCTTTTTCCGAGCAAGCACTATCAATGAGCACCTCATCTGCCCGCCGTCTTTTCGTCACCACAGCGCTTCCTTATGCCAATGGCGCATTCCATATCGGCCACATCATGGAATACATTCAAGCTGATATCTGGGTGCGATTTCAACGCATGCAAGGCAATGAAGTCCATTTCGTTGGTGCAGATGATGCTCATGGCGCACCAATCATGATCGCAGCCGAAAAAGCGGGAGTCACGCCACAACAATTTGTCGCCACCATTGCTGCTGGCCGCAAACAGTATCTAGATGGGTTCCACATCGGCTTCGATAACTGGCATTCTACTGATGGCCTGGAAAACCATGCTTTGTCACGCGAGATTTACCTTACCCTGCGTGACCAGGCACATCTCATTACGACCAAAACCATTGATCAATTTTACGACCCTGTAAAAAACATGTTTTTACCGGATCGCTATATCAAAGGCGAGTGCCCCAAATGCAGCGCCAAAGATCAATATGGAGACTCGTGCGAAATCTGTAGCGCCGTCTATGCCCCTACAGATTTAAAAAACCCTTACTCAACATTATCTGGCGCTACACCAGTAATGAAATCATCCGAACATTTCTTTTTCCGTTTGTCTGATCCCAAATGCGTTACCTTCCTGCGCGAGTGGGCGCTAGACAAACATCGTCTGCAACCCGAAGTCGCTAACAAAGCACGCGAATGGCTGGATGGGAAAGATGGGGAAAACAGTGGCCTCGGAGACTGGGACATCAGCCGTGATGCGCCCTATTTTGGTATCGAAATACCGGACGCTCCAGGTAAATATTTTTATGTTTGGTTGGATGCGCCAATCGGTTACCTCGCCTCCTTGAAGAATTATTTTGACAAAACTGGACGCGATTTTGATTCCTTCATGGCCGACCCAACGACAGAACAATATCATTTCATCGGTAAAGATATTATCTATTTCCATACCTTGTTTTGGCCTGCCATGCTCAAATTTGCCGGCCGTAAAGTCCCCACCAACGTCTTTGCACATGGTTTCATCACGGTCAGTGGCGAGAAAATGTCTAAGTCGCGCGGCACAGGTATTTCGCCATTACGTTACCTGGATCTAGGAATGAATCCAGAATGGCTACGCTACTATCTTGCTGCCAAACTCAGCGCCAAAGTGGAAGATGTCGACTTCAATCCAGATGATTTTGTGGCACGGGTCAATGCGGATTTGATCGGGAAATACATTAATATTGCCAGTCGTGCCGCAGGTTTTATCAGTAAACGATTTGCAGGTAAAGTCAGCACTGTCTGGGCAACTGCAGACGATGCCTTTCTTCGCCAACTTCGTGCCGCAGCCACTGATATTCAGGTACTCTATGAGCAACGTGAATATAGCAAGGCTTTGCGCATCATCATGGAGCAGGCAGATATTATCAACGCCTATGTGGATGTAAACAAACCCTGGGAGCTAGCAAAAGATAGCAACAAAGAGGCCTTGCTACATGAAGTATGCAGTCGCCTGCTAGAAGCCTTCCGCATCCTGACGCTCTATCTCAAACCGGTCTTGCCACAATTAGCCACTCAGGTTGAAAGTTTTCTCAATATAGTGCCACTTCAATGGAGCGATATTACCAACACATTGCCAGATGGTCATACCATTGAGCCTTATTCGCACCTAATGACCCGTGTCGAGCCTAAAATGCTGGATGCATTGTTTGAAGTGCCTGAAAATGTTGTCCCTACGGCTACCGCTACTAACACAACAACAGGTAGCCAGAATGAAACACTGGCGCCAGAAATCACCATTGATGACTTTGCTAAGATTGATCTGCGCATCGCAAAAATACTCAATTGTGAAGCCGTGGAAGGCTCTACCAAATTATTGCGTCTGACACTGGACGTTGGTGAAGGCAAAACGCGTAACGTCTTTTCGGGGATTGCCTCTGCTTATCAACCAGAAGAATTGATCGGAAAACTGACAGTTATGGTTGCCAATCTGGCCCCACGCAAAATGAAATTTGGTTTATCAGAAGGCATGGTCTTAGCAGCATCTGCTGCCAATGAAAAAGCCAAACCCGGTATTTACGTGCTCACTCCTTGGCCTGGCGCCGAGCCTGGCATGCGCGTAAGCTAACGTCGTCACTGATAGGCAAACACCATGGCAGTATTAGTACGCGAAGCAACCGCTGACGATGCAACATTAATTGCGGAATTGACACG
>JAATGO010000412.1 GCA_015654605.1 Betaproteobacteria bacterium | reverse complement strand
GCATGGGCGAGGTCCTCGAGACCTTGCACCAGCGGCGCCAACTCTTGCTCAGTTTGCTGACGGTGCAAGAGCCTATGATCGTGAGTTCAGTGTAGGGTTGCGCCATAGTTTTTGATAGCACTGCATTTTGCTATATGACTGTGAATACTACGGTGAGTGATATTGCCGTAGTACTTCCAGAAAACATGTCTGCACGTTGCTTACAACATTACTCCTGATCATCATAACTTTCCCTTCTTGAAGTGAATGTCATTGTGTTATGACGATGCTTGCCCACGGCAGTCTGGTCTCGGCATTTCTTCATCTTTCACATATAAACAGGAAAACTTGCAAGTTTTCCTGTTTATATGTATGATAATTTCATGAACGATACTCACCCCTCCTCTGCTTCTATCCATCTAGAAACTGCCGCAGCCGATCTTGCGCTGGCAATTGGTCACTTATTACGCCGACTACGGCAAGAACTCAACACAGGAAACTTGAGCTGGTCGCAAACGTCAGCTCTTGCCCGCCTAGATAAGGCAGGCCCGATGACAACAGCAGAACTAGCGCGTGCAGAATCAGTAAAACCCCAATCCATGGGTGCCACACTCGCTGACCTGGAACAAGAAGGTCTCATCGAACGCAAACCACATCCTACCGATGGACGACAAGTTCTCCTGTCACTGACAGCCAAAGGAAAAGAAATGCGCCTCAAACGTAACATCGCCAAACAACAATGGCTAGTGGCCGCCATGGAAAAACTGAGTACAAAAGAGCAGCAAAACCTGGTTTCCACGATTGCCTTACTGAAGCGTCTGGGCGATATATAGATGCCTAGAACGCATTTCATCAATCGGCATGAAGATGTTCTATAAAGCGACACAGTGATCACAAGAGTCGCTTAAACGGTTTGATATGTTACCAGCGACAAGCTTCCACACCGTCATCAACCAAATCACCACAAGGAAACATGATGCCAGTCACCACGCTTGATCCTAAGACCGCACTCGTTATCATTGATTTACAAAAAGGAATTGTTTCACTCCCTGTTCCCCACATTCAGGAGGTGATATCGCACGCCAGTGCATTAACAAATGGTTTCCGTCAACATCAATTACCTGTAGTTCTTGTCAATGTAACTGACAGACCACCTGGACGTACTGAGTACAGTAGAAATGCTGCACCATTTCCTCCAGATTTCGCAGAGATCATTGCTGACTTACAGCCACAACCGCAAGATCATATAGTAACCAAGCAAACACCAGGAGCATTCACCAACACGGATCTTGAAGCCTACCTAAAAAAAATGGGGATCACACAGATTGTCATCGCAGGTGTCGCTACCAGCAACGGCGTCGAAGCAACAGCCCGCCATGCCTTTGAACTCGGATTCAATATCAGTTTTGCTATCGATGCCATTGCCGATATAAATGCAGAAGCGCACACCAATAGCATCACTCACATCTTCCCCAAACTAGGGGAGATCGGTTCCACGCAAGAGATACTCGACCTTCTGAAAAGGAGTGCCTGATCATGGAATGGCTTCACTCCATCAGTTATTTTCTTGGCGGTGCTTTTCTTGCTAATGCCATTCCGCATTATATCAGCGGAGTCATGGGGCGTTCCTTTCAAAGTCCGTTCTCTAAACCTCCTGGCCAAGGGCTCTCTTCCTCCACCGTGAATGTATTCTGGGGGTGCCTCAACTTTATTATCGCGTACCTTCTCATCGATCGCGTAGGAAATTTCAGCTTCCATTCAACAAGTGATATGACATCCACCGGCTTAGGAATACTACTTATCAGTCTCCTCTGTGCACGCCTATTTGGACGCTTTCACGGTGGCAATTCTCTCAAAACATAAACAATGGCAAAAGGTACCTTCCGTTCACTGCGTATTTTCAACTACCGCGTATGGGCTTGTGGTGCAGTCATTTCCAATATCGGTACATGGATGCAGCGTACTGCTCAGGACTGGCTGGTACTGACTCAACTCACCCAGCATAGCGCGACCGCGGTCGGGGTCGTCATGGGTCTACAATTTGGGCCACAACTTTTGCTACTCCCCTGGACTGGCTATGCTGCAGATCGTTTTGATCGGCGCAAATTACTGATCGCCACACAAGCCGCTATGGCGATCCTCGCTCTCATGCTGGGACTACTCACAGTCACTGGGCTTGTGCGTCTGTGGCATGTTTATATTTTTGCATTTTTATCTGGCTGTGTCGCCGCCGTGGATGCCCCTACGCGCCAAACTTTCGTTTCAGATCTGGTGGAAGAAAGCGATCTCTCCAATGCAGTCGCGCTCAACTCAACATCTTTCAACCTCGCTCGGATGGTTGGACCCGCTATAGGAGGCATAGTCATCGCAGCAGTTGGTTCCGGATGGGCATTTCTGATCAATGCTTTTTCGTTTGTTACGGTGCTCTTCTCACTCGGGTTCCTACGTACCAATGAGCTTCATCCAAATGCCCGCGCCAGTCAAGCGCGTGGTAATCTGATGGAAGGCCTGCGTTATGTTCATGCACGCCCAGATCTAAAAGCTATTCTATGGATGCTCTTTCTCATTGGTACATTTGGACTCAATTTCCCAATTTTTATCTCCACCATGTCGGTCAAGGTTTTTCATGGCGGAGCAAACCAGTATGGTTTCCTAACCTCAGTCATGGCCATTGGAACACTTGTTGGCGCCCTGCTTGCTGCCGGACGCGAGAAACCTCACTTTGGACTCCTGCTAATCGGCTCTGTCCTTTTTGGAATCGGCTTTACGTTTGCGGCATTTACTCCTAATGCCTGGTTATTCGGTACCTCGCTTATTATTATCGGAGTGTCGGCACTCACCTTTACAAATTCAACAAATAGTCTGATGCAGTTATCCACTGAACCAAATATGCGTGGACGAGTGATGGCATTACGCCTCGCCATCGCGGTTGGAACCACGCCTCTCGGTGCGCCAATCGTAGGTTGGATAGCAGACACGCTAGGGCCACGCTGGGCGTTAGGTTTGGGCGCAACAGCAGGGTTTACTGCTGCAAGCGTAGCTCTTTATTACATGCTGAAGCATCAACATCTTCAGATAAAAATTACTACAGGCCATCTACACATCTGTATCAATGCGCCAAAAGACCAAACATGAAAATTCGATGCTCATCAGAATTATCAGAAAATAGGAAAAATCGTCATCACATTAAGCATTCAAAATAGTAGTGGTTCCTAAGCCATCTCCCCTTTTCTTCTCATCCTACTTCCCTTCAGGAGACCCTACTATGCCGTTCAATGTGTCAATGACAGTATCCGACAAACGCAACTTTGCCACTGCAAGATTTTCTCGTAAATGAATCAGCGATGCAGTTCCTGGAATCAACAGAATATTAGGTGAACGATGAAGCAGCCAGGCAAGTGCCACCTGCATAGGCGTTGCATCAAGTTGTTTTGCCACCTCTGACAAAATTGATGATTGCAATGGACTGAATCCACCCAGAGGAAAAAATGGGACGTAGGCAATATTATCTCGTGCTAGATCATCGATCAAAGCATCATCAGCACGATACACCAAATTATAATGATTTTGCACGCAAACAATATCGCAAATCCGACGTCCTTCTGCAATCTGTTTAGGAGTGACATTACTCAGCCCAATATGGCGAATCAACCCTTGTCGTTGAAGTTCAGCTAATGCCGTAAGTGGCTCTTCGATTGACCCTTCAGTCGCCTCGTGAATACCGAACATAGCGCGAAGATTAACTACGTCAAGTACGTCTCGTCCAAGATGACGCAGGTTGTCATGAACAGCCTGGGTTAATGCCTCAGAGGAAAAAGCAGGAATCCATGATGCATCCACCCCGCGTATGGCGCCTACCTTGGTCACAATCACGAGATCATCGGCATAAGGAGCGAGCGCTTCCCGGATCAATAAATTAGTCACGTGGGGGCCATAAAAATCACTGGTATCGATATGATTAACTCCTGAAGTGACGACCTCGCGCAAAACTGTCAGTGCCATATCACGATCCCTGGGCGAGCCAAACACACCAGGGCCTGCCAGTTGCATTGCACCGTAACCGAGCCGATTAACAGTGCTTGTGCCAAGGGTGAAGGTGCTACTTTCGTTAATGCTCGACATATATTATTTCCTTGCAAGTTGTATGATGCCTGGATAATAGACGTATTTGATCCTCTTGATAATCCGATATAATCTGCACAAGTTGTACGGAATTTAGAACAATGGAGTTTCAAAACAGTGCAGACTGATCTCAACGACCTGAATGCTTTTATGGCAGTAGCACGCGCTGGCGGTTTTCGCGAAGCGGCTCGTGCTTCCAACACCAGCGCATCACGCCTGAGCGATGCCGTACGCCGACTAGAAACACAAGTGGGTGTGCGGTTATTCAATCGGACAACTCGCAGCGTTGTGCTCACTGAAGCAGGTAATGGATTATTGACACGGCTTGCTCCTGCGTTAACAGAAGTGAATGCCGCACTCGACGCAGTCAATGGTTTTCGGGACAAGCCAGCAGGCACACTCAAACTTAATGTACCGCTTGGCGCAGCCCGACTGGTGCTGCCTGCTATCATCCCCCCTTTTCTTGCGGCTTACCCGGACATCCAACTTGAGGTAATAACCGAGGAAAGCTTTGTCGACATGCTTGCCGCAGGATGCGACGCTGGTATCCGCTACGATGAACGACTAGAGCTTGATATGATCGCGGTGCCAATCGGTCCTCGCATCCAACGCTTCGCCGCCGCGGCTTCTCCTGCGTATCTTGCTCGTCACGGACAACCGAAACATCCAAGTGAACTCACCCAGCACGCTTGTTTGCGTGGTCGCTTTCCGAGCGGATCGATGCCACTGTGGGAATTCGAGCGAAATGGTGAAGTTGTGCGGGTCGATCCCAAAGGACCTCTGATTGTCCAAATTGGTGGTGCGGTCGATCTAGCCATTGAGGTAGCCATCTCCGGCATTGGTATTGTTTATTTATTCGAAGATTGGTTACGTCCACATTGGGAAAGTGGGATGCTCAAACCTATACTTGAACCTTGGTGGCCCAGTTTCTCAGGCCCTTATCTCTATTATTCTGGACAACGTTTGGTACCATCACCTCTGAAAGCGTTGATTAACTTCATTAAGACATCAGCACGCTAAATGAAAATACGAAAATAAAAATCTTAAAGAATTTTGATACCAAGGGAGTTGCCTCCCTTGGTTAATATTTTAGAAAAGCATACGATATTTTCAGCGCAGTTTTATCAGTTCAGTTTAACGTTCTGATACTGCATCCATCACACACAAGGCAGTCATATTCACAATACGACGAACCGTCGCCGATGCGGTCAAGATATGCACTGGCTTAGCACACCCCAACAAAATAGGACCAACTGCAACACCGTTACCGGATGCTGTTTTCAACAGGTTGTATGCAATATTAGCCGCATCAATATTTGGCATCACCAGCAAATTAGCCTCTGCTTTTAACGGCGAATCTGGCATGACGTCTGTCAATAATTTACGCTGCAGTGCTGTATCGCCATGCATTTCTCCATCCACTTCCAATTCTGGTGCCAACTCTCTCAAAATACCCAGTGTCTCACGCATTTTACGCGCCGACTCACTGTTGCTGGAACCAAAATTGGAATGAGATAGTAGAGCGACATGTGGTGGCAAACCGAACCGGCGCATTTCTTCGGCAGCCATGATGGTGATTTCTGCTAGCTCTTGTGCTGTCGGATTTTCATTGACATGGGTATCGACCAAAACTAGCTGCCGATTACTCAAAATCAATGCATTCATGGCCGCATATACGTTGACGCCTTCGCGCTTACCCAATACTTGATCAATGTAATGCAGGTGCAACTGCGTAGTACCATAAGTACCGCAGATCATGCCATCCGCATGTCCTTTATGAATTGCCATCGAGCCAATCAAAGTATGGCGACGACGCATTTCTAATTTCGCGTACTGCTCTGTCACACCTTTACGCTTAGTCATTTCCAAGAAAGTCTGCCAGTAATCACGGTAACGATTATCAAAATTAGGATTGATCACCTCAAAATCGATACCTGGACGTAAACGCAAACCAAAGCGTTTAATACGTTGCTCTAAGACTTCTGGACGCCCTACCAGAATCGGCTTTGCCAAACCTTCGTCGACCACAACTTGCACTGCTCGCAAAACACGCTCTTCTTCGCCTTCAGCATAAACAATACTTTTTTTCTCAAACGGGGCTTTTTTCGCGACTTGGAAAATTGGCCGAATGAAGGTGCCGCTATGATAAACAAACTGTTCCAAACGCTCGGCATAAGCATTCATGTCAGCAATCGGCCGCATGGCAACGCCAGATGTCTCGGCAGCGCGTGCCACCGCTGTCGCAATCTTGATCATCAAACGTGGGTCGAACGGCTTTGGAATAATATATTCAGGGCCAAACGATAGATTAGGAATGCCGTAAGTTGAAGCCACAATATCTGATTGCTCAGCTTGTGCCAGTTCAGCAATCGCATGTACTGCAGCAATTTCCATTTCTCGTGTAATCGTCGTTGCGCCTGAATCCAGAGCACCGCGGAAAATGTAAGGAAAACACAATACATTGTTGACCTGATTCGGATAATCTGAACGTCCGGTTGCAATCACAGCATCATCACGCACAGACATCACTTCTTCTGGCAAAATCTCTGGCGTCGGATTAGCCAACGCCAGCACCAACGGCCGTGCAGCCATTTGCTTGACCATGTCTGCCTTTAGTACGCCGCCAGCAGAGACCCCAAGGAAAATATCAGCACCAGGGATGACTTCTGCCAAAGTACGTGCCGAAGTTTCACGCGCAAAACGTTCTTTGTCCTGATCCATCAATTCAGTGCGGCCCTTATACACCACACCTGCCAAGTCAGTCACATAAATGTTCTCAATCGGGAATCCGAGATCAACGATCAAATCCAGACAGGCTAACGCAGCAGCACCAGCGCCAGAAACCACCAGCTTGACTTCCTTAATATTCTTGCCAACGACTTTGAGGCCATTAAGAATAGCTGCGCCAACGATAATCGCAGTACCGTGCTGGTCATCATGGAACACAGGAATTTTCATCCGATCACGCAACTTACGCTCGATATAAAAACATTCCGGCGCTTTAATATCTTCCAGATTAATACCACCAAACGTAGGCTCTAATGCAGCAATAATATCGCATAGCTTGTCTGGGTCATTTTCATTAATTTCAATATCAAAGACATCGATACCAGCAAATTTCTTGAAAAGTACGCCCTTACCCTCCATCACAGGCTTGGAAGCTAATGGCCCAATATTACCAAGCCCTAAAACTGCTGTGCCGTTTGTGATAACGGCAACCAAATTGCCGCGCGCTGTATATTTGAATGCATTGACCGGATCAGCAACAATTTCTTCACATGCCGCCGCCACGCCAGGCGTGTATGCTAGAGATAAATCTCGCTGGTTGGTCAGTAGCTTAGTCGGTGTAACACTGATCTTACCTGGTATTGGAAATTCATGATATTCCAGGGCGGCTTGGCGAAGTTGCTGACGCAATTCTTCTTTTTTGCTGATCGAGTCCATACTCTGCGTTCTCTTTTCTTGACATATCGAAGACTTTCAATTTTAGCAGAGGTCGCGCTACTATCATAGGCCACGCTCACTTAATTCCCTTTAGCCACCTTTGCAATTCTGGTCTCCCCAAAGAGGGGCATAAATACCTAACTCCCATCATCTCTGGCTCAATTGATGTAAATGGCGATGGCGGCGTAGGGCTCCAGATTGGTTACAATAACGCATGCTCTCCGAATTCGACCTTATTGCCCGTTATTTCAGTCGCCCAACCAAAGCTAGCAGCACAACGCTCGGCATTGGCGACGATTGCGCGCTGTTAACACCCACACCCGGTATGCAGTTAGCCATTTCTAGCGATATGCTTCTTGAAGGACGGCATTTTTTTCCACAAGCAGACCCTGTTTCTCTGGGGCACAAATGTCTTGCTGTCAACCTTTCTGATTTGGCTGCAATGGGCGCGCGTCCTCTTTCTTTTACGCTGGCACTGGCTTTACCCGAAGTGCAAACACAATGGCTGGAAGCCTTTTCCCGCGGGTTATTCACGCTGGCCGATTTACATGGTTGCGAACTGATTGGTGGCGACACGACTAAAGGAAAACTTGCTATCTGCATCACCATATTTGGAGAAATTCCGGCAGGCCAAGCACTTCGCCGCGATGCAGCAAAAGTGGGAGATGATGTCTGGGTTTCTGGTACGCTTGGCGATGCTCGGTTGGCACTGGCGGCTTATCGCCATGAAGTGGAGTTGACTCCTGCCAGTCTAGCGCTCGCGGCCCCTCGCATGCATCAACCAGAGCCTCGCCTGACGTTGGGGATGGCATTACGCGGCATTGCCCATGCTGCCATCGACATTTCAGATGGTCTTACCGGTGATCTCGGCCATATACTGCAACGTTCCAATGTAGGCGCTACCATCAATGTCGACACACTCCCTTTAGGACTTGCATTACAACAACAATCTTCAGAATTGCAGCACAGCTTTGCACTGGCAGGCGGTGATGATTACTAACTCTGTTTTACCGCTGCGCCTGAGCAACGCAACGCAGTACTCGCAATTGCTAATGCAACGCAAACACCTGTCACCAGAATTGGCACGATTGATTTCACAGTCGGGTTACGTTTTATTGATGATCACGGCAACGCGCTAAAGCAAACGTTCACCTCTTTTGATCATTTCTCTTTATAACGAATAATCTCACAACTCATCATGCACCTTCAGCATCCTCATCTGCCACACTCATCAGGTACCCAACGATGACCTCATCCTTGCCCCGCATCAAACCAGGTTTTCACT
>JAATGO010000199.1 GCA_015654605.1 Betaproteobacteria bacterium | reverse complement strand
CACATCTTCCACTTCAAGACCTGACATTGTCAGCAAATGCGAAAGCTCATCCGAAGTCATTTTCGGATCAACCATCGTGCGCAACCAGTTTTCAGAGAATTGCATGATTAACACCTTCGGCTATCAGCCAAATCCACCAACGGAACATCATGCCCCGTACGGGAATGAATTAGTTGAATTGTTTCAGAAAACGTAAATCGCCTTCGTAAAACAGGCGTAAATCGTTAATACCATACCGCAACATCGTCAGGCGCTCGAGACCGGAGCCGAATGCAAAACCCATATACAGTTCAGGATCAAGCCCCATATTACGCACCACTGCTGGATGCACTTGTCCAGCCCCTGACACTTCAAGCCAGCGCCCCTTTAAGGGACCACTGCCGAAAGCGATATCAATTTCTGCTGAAGGTTCTGTAAACGGGAAATAAGAAGGACGAAAACGAACTTGCAAATCTTCTGTTTCAAAAAATGCTTTGACGAAATTAAGGTATACGCCTTTCAAGTCAGCAAAGCTGATGTCTTCCGCTATCCATAATCCTTCGACCTGATGGAACATAGGCGAATGGGTCGCATCGCTATCGACCCGGTAAGTCCGGCCAGGAGCAATGACCTTGATCGGTGGTTTATTCATGCGAGCATAACGAACTTGCATCGGACTGGTATGTGTACGCAGGAGCAAAGGTTTACCTTGCGTGTCGTGACCATCGATGTAAAACGTATCCTGCATGGAACGTGCAGGGTGATTTTCAGGATTGTTCAGTGCAGAAAAATTAGTCCAGTCAGTTTCAATTTCTGGACCGTCAGCCACATCAAAACCAATAGAGCGAAAAATTTCTTCTACGCGCCACCAGGAACGCATGACTGGATGAATCCCACCAATACTACGTCCTCGCCCAGGCAAACTGACATCAATCACTTCTGCATTCAGACGTGCTTGCAATTGTGCATTAGCAAGAGCTTCACGACGCGCATTGAGTGCCTCTTCAATTTTCACCTTGGCCGCATTAATAACCGCGCCTTGTGTTTTGCGTTCTTCCGGTGCCAGCTTGGCCAACGCCTTCATCTGCTCTGTAATTTGCCCGGTTTTTCCCAAATATTTCGCCTTGGCGTTTTCCAGAGATGCAGCATCTAATGCCGCGATAAAATCAGCGTGCGCTTGTGCAATGAGTTGTTCTAGGGGATTCATGCGGTAAGTTCTCGCTCTCTCCAATCAGATATCTGACGACGAAGTCGAAAAGAAGAAAATCAAAACAAGACGGGGCATAGGTTTCACCCTCTGCCCCGCAGGATTTTGTCCTGCTACGCGATGACAATACCACGTAACAAAACTTTAACAACGCCGTTTATCGAGCAGCGATGTTTGCTTTTACCTGATTGACAATCGCAGCAAATGCCGGTTTGTCAGTCACGGCCATATCGGCCAGGACTTTACGGTCCAGCTCGATCGAAGCGCGTTTCAGACCATTCATAAATACGCTGTAAGTGACACCATGTTCACGTGCAGCAGCATTGATACGTGCTATCCATAATGCACGGAAAACACGCTTTTTGTTACGACGGTCACGATAAGCATATTGCCCTGCACGCATCACTGCTTGCTTGGCGATACGATAAACCGTACTACGGCGACCACGATAACCCTTAGCTTGCGCTAAGACTTTTTTATGACGGGCACGTGCTGTTACCCCACGTTTAACTCTAGGCATAGTAGCTCCTTAGTGAGGTTAAGCGAACGGCAACATCGCGCGTACCGCTACAATGTTAGTCTCATGGACTCCCACTGCACCACGCAATTGACGTTTATTCTTGGTTGTCTTTTTGGTCAAAATATGGCGTTTGAACGCCTGACCACGTTTGACAGTACCGCCTGGACGCACACGAAAGCGTTTTTTAGCGCTACTCTTCGTCTTCATTTTTGGCATAACTCTATCTGTCCTTTACGGACAGCTCCATTTTTTGATGATTGCAGGTGGTAGCAAACCGCTACACTTGGATGCCTACTCTCACTTATTGGCAGCAGTTTTTCACTGCCGCTTTTGCCGGAAAGCAATTTCTTGCAATCCAGACAAAATCTTCGGTTTATCTTCTATTATAAACCGGTAATCCTTGATAGCAGTCGTTATGCAAACCAACATTAACCACTGCTATAAATAAGAAATGATAAGGTATTTCTTATTTTTTCTTTTTCGGTGCCAGAACCATCACCATTTGGCTACCTTCCATCTTGGGCCATTGCTCTACCAAACCATATGGATCAAGATCCTGTTTTAAGCGTTCTAATACACGCATACCAATTTCCTGATGCGCCATCTCTCGCCCGCGAAAACGCAGTGTAATCTTCGTTTTATCGCCGTCGTCAAGAAATTTGATCAAATTCCGCAGCTTGATATTGTAATCTCCGTCATCAGTACCATGGCGGAATTTGACTTCCTTCACCTGAATGACTTTTTGCTTCAGCTTGGCCTCATGAGCTTTCTTCTGCTCCTGATATTTAAATTTGCCATAATCCATCAAGCGACACACAGGTGGCTGCGCAGTTGGTGCGATTTCCACCAAATCAACATTTGCCTCTTCTGCTAGACGGAATGCCTCTGCCAAATTAACGATTCCAAGCGGCTCGTTATTGACCCCAGATAAACGCAATTCAGGCGCTGTAATTTCGCCATTAATGCGATGCGACTTGTCAGTAGCTATTGCAGTTTCCTTAATATATCAAATAATTAAGCCGTGCTTTTGCGCTTGAAAAAGCTTCTCGGCTTCCCCTCTTAGGCCTTGGTTTGTACCTCATCATTGAGGCGCTCTACCAGTACGTCAATCGGCATAACACCTAGATCAACGTTACCTCGCGCACGCACGGCCACTGTGTTTGCATCCCGCTCTTTATCACCAACCACGAGTATATAAGGTGGCTTCTGTAATGAATGCTGCCGTATTTTATAGGTAATCTTCTCATTACGCAAATCAGTTTCTACCCTAAACCCTTGTTTCTTCAGCGTTTGCGCAACGTTTATTACATAATCATCCTGTGCATCTGAAATATTGAGGATAACCACCTGTACTGGAGCCAGCCACAAGGGCATTGCGCCTGCATGATTCTCAATCAAAATGGCAATAAAGCGCTCCAGCGAGCCCACTATAGCCCGATGTAACATCACAGGCACCTTGCGACCATTGTCCTCTGTCACATATTCGGCACCCAGACGCTGTGGCATCGAGAAATCCACTTGCATAGTGCCGCACTGCCATGACCGTCCAATGGAGTCTTTTAAATGATATTCAATCTTCGGGCCATAGAAAGCGCCCTCACCAGGAAGCTCCTCCCATTCGGAGCCAGAAGCGCGAATCGCTTCTCGTAAGGCATTCTCGGCCTCATCCCAGACAGCTTCTTCTCCGATACGCTTATCTGGACGCAAAGCAAGTTTCACGGCAACGTCAGTAAAGCCAAAGTCAGCATACACTTGCCGCACAACACTATTGAATGCTGCGACCTCGCCCTGTATCTGATCTTCTGTGCAAAAAATATGACCATCATCCTGGGTAAAGCCACGCACGCGCATCATGCCATGCAAGGCCCCAGAAGGTTCGTTACGGTGGCATTGCCCAAATTCCCCATACCGTAATGGCAAATCACGATAACTATGCAAACCGGCATTGTAAATTTGGATATGTCCCGGACAGTTCATCGGCTTCAATGCATAAGCACGATTCTCCGACTCAGTGGTAAACATGTTCTCTCGATAATTTTCCCAGTGACCAGTCTTTTCCCACAAAGAACGGTCCAGAATTTGCGGTGCTTTGACTTCCTGGTAGCCATTGTCTTGATATATGCGACGCATATACTGCTCTACCTGTTGCCAAATAACCCATCCCTTGGGATGCCAAAAGATTAACCCTGGAGCCTCATCCTGAAAATGGAAAAAATCCAAAGCTCGGCCCAATTTACGGTGGTCCCGCTTCTCGGCCTCTTCCAGCATATGCAGGTAAGCTTCCTGATCTTCCTTTTTGACCCATGCCGTTCCATAGATGCGCTGCAACATTTCGTTATTGGAATCGCCACGCCAGTAGGCGCCTGCCAGCTTCATCAATTTGAATACTTTCAATTTGCCAGTCGATGGTACATGGGGACCACGACACAAATCAGTGAATGCCCCTTCGCTATACAGGGAAACATCCTGATCTTGCGGGATCGATGCGATGATCTCGGCCTTATATGCTTCACCAATGGATTTAAAATAAGCAACGGCCTCATCTCGCGGCAACACCTTGCGTGTCACTGCCTCATCTTTCTTCGCCAGTTCGAGCATCTTCTTTTCAATTACTACCAAATCTTCAGGCGTAAACGGGCGCTTATAAGAAAAATCATAGTAAAAACCATTGTCAATCACCGGCCCGATGGTGACTTGCGCATCCGGGAATAACTCCTTTACCGCATAGGCCAACAAGTGCGCTGTGGAATGCCGAATCACCTCCAGACCTTCCGCATCTTTGTCAGTCACAATAGCGAGATCACTGTCATGTTCAATCATGAACGAGGTATCCACCAATTTCCCATCAACCTTGCCTGCTAACGCTGCCTTGGCCAGACCAGCGCCAATACTGGCAGCCACTTGCGCGACCGACACTGGCGCCTCAAACTGGCGTTGAGACCCATCGGGAAGACGTACTGAAATCATTTTATGCTCAAAATTGGCAGTTTGACTGCTACAACTGATGTTAACGAGAAATGCCGACAAGAAAAATAGGACAATGAATCAGGTAATTAAGGCGAAAAAAAACGCGGCCAGCCGCGCTTTTCCGAGGGAACGAAAAGAACCCGACTAGTGTCGCCCTAACATATTGTTGGTAGTTCGCGGTGTCATAACCGGTTTGCCTTTCTCGCTCTTACACTCTGGACTGACAGGTAAATAATTGGGTGACAGCCTTGCTATTGCCTTTGCTTTGCTATATTAATCAGCAGCGAGAATTATAACAAATAATCCCTATAATAAATAACTCTCTAAATAACGCCCTATTTACCATCCGCCGCAAAACCATTGCGCTATCCCTCCTCCAGTTACACAAGAAACCTCGATACCGCACTCTGCTTGCCCCTATCTATCAGTATCGTACGCAGTCATTTTCAAGACCTACCAATAAAAAATACAACATTTATTAATGCCATCTCAATCAATCATGTTCTAGATCAAATTAAGCTCTGACTATCTGCGTTATCGTAGTACCAAGCTGCAATCTATTCACTCCGGTGACTCCTACTTTGATGATTACGGTCATTACGAGAGTGATAAAACAGTTGAAATAATTGTTACAATATATTAAATTTCAGATATTACTGAAATTTCATTAAATACAGAAATATGAAAAAAGAAACATTAAATCCATTGAGTCCACTGATGCAGGGGTTCGTCATGCATTTTGGTGAAATGGGGAGCCGTTGGGGTATCAATCGTACCGTTGGGCAAATTTATGCTTTGCTCTACATATTAGGACGACCACTCAATGCAGACGATATCGCCGAATATCTCCGATTTTCGCGTTCCAATGTCAGCATGGGATTAAAAGAATTGCAATCATGGCGACTCGTTAAGTTGCTGCATCAGCCTGGGGATCGGCACGAATACTTTGAACCACCTAAAGATATCTGGGAAATATTCAAAACCTTGCTAGAAGAGAGAAGACGCCGCGAAATTGAGCCAACCCTCTCGATGTTGCGCGACGCCTTACTAGAAACTGCTCCAACAGCAGATGATCGCGAAGCACAACAACGCATGCGCGAAATGTACAATTTAATTGAATTATCGAGTTCTTGGTTTGATGATATCCAGCGCTTATCCCCGAATACGCTATCCACATTAATGAAAATGGGATCCAAAGTTAAAAAGCTGCTCGATGTACGCGATAAATTTCGTTTTTCTCAAGACCAGTCTTTTGCACAGCCGGCAGATGATAACCCTGTGATAACGTCAAGCAAGGAGTAAAAACCATGGCTTTTCTGTCATCCAAATTCCATTTCCCGCGATTGACGCAACTCCCCTTGGGAGTGGAAATCACCTGCATTTTGATAGTTAAAATAGCTTTGCTGTTCATTCTTGCAAAAGCGTTCTTCTCTGAGCCACAGGCTAAAAAAATGCGTGTTCCAACATATCAAGTCGAACAGCATATGCTAGGCACTTCGTCCACGTCTTCAAGCAATACCATAAACGTATCCCCTATTTATCCAACCAGTTCCTCGAAGGCAGACCATGATACCCATTGATGAAGTTGTCAGCCTGTCCCGGCTTCAATTTGCCGCAACGTCACTTTATCTCTTTT
>JAATGO010000319.1 GCA_015654605.1 Betaproteobacteria bacterium | reverse complement strand
GTTACGGTGAAGACACCCCCGTCATCGACCAACTGTCCCTGCATATTCATCCAGGTGAAAAAATTGGACTGGTAGGACGTTCTGGTGCTGGAAAGTCAACCATCGTTAATTTGCTACTGCGTTTTTACGATATTGAGCAAGGACGCGTACTCATCGACGGTCAGGACATCGCTTTGGTCACCCAAGATAGTCTGCGCGCACAAATAGGTATGGTGACACAAGATACGTCATTATTACATCGCTCAGTACGCGATAATATTTTATATGGCAAACCAGGCGCCAATGATACAGACATGGTTGCTGCCGCTAAACGTGCCGAAGCGCATGACTTTATCTTGACGCTACACGATGCCCATGGTCGTACCGGTTACGATGCACACGTCGGCGAACGTGGTGTAAAACTCTCTGGTGGACAACGACAGCGGATCGCTATTGCCCGCGTGATGCTCAAAAACGCTCCCATCCTGTTACTCGATGAAGCAACCAGCGCACTGGATTCCGAAGTCGAAGCGGCAATCCAAACCAGCCTGTATCGCTTAATGGAAGGTAAAACTGTGATTGCCATTGCACATCGCCTATCGACCATTGCTGCCATGGATAGACTCATTGTGCTTGATAAAGGACGCATCGTTGAACAGGGAAGCCATCAGCAACTCCTTAACCAGCATGGTCTATATGCACGCCTATGGGCACATCAGAGTGGCGGCTTTTTGGGAGAAGAGGTCAGTGATACTGTTCATCTGGAAAGTCTGTAATTCTTTACCTGAATAAGTGCAGTCACTAGAACGTCGTTTATAAATCGTCGTATAATATATTCTAAAAATAAAAATGTATTTGTAACGATTGCTGGCATAAATTTATGCAATGACACTGCCACCAGCATGGCTGGCCTACAAGATGTAGGCCAGCTGCTTCTCAATATTAATCCATCCCTTCAAAAAATGGCTGCATACGTTTACGTGAACAGATTATATGATTTTCCATTGCCTCATGCGCTGCCTTGGCATCACCATTGACCAATGCATTCATAATTTTTGCATGCTCTGTAATGGCCTGCTCGGTCACTTGCGAATGGAATCGCAAGCGAAATAAGTGTGTATGTGCATACGCACGCGAAAGTGCCTCTGCGACTAATTCATTCCCACTTTGCGAAGCAATCAAAGCATGAAAGCGAGCATCCTGTATAGCAAATTTGCTATACGCCAGTTTCACGTCCTGTCCTGGCGGAGTCGTCATAGACTGGGCAATTTCCTCCAACTGCTCGCGTGACGTATCAGTCAACTTTTCTGCTGCTTTGGCTGCTGCATATGGTTCTAACAACAATCGCATGTCATAAATCTGGTGAAATTTATCGCGCGATGGCATAGGTGCTGCGCTATAACCAACATTATGCGTTTTTACTACCAGCCCTTCATTCTCAAGCCGAATTAACGCTGCGCGAATGGGTGTCTGTGACACCCCTAACTCTCGCACCAATGCATCAACCGCAATACGGCTGCCAGGAGAAATTTTTAAAGAAATCAACTGAGACAGCAGCAATTCATAAACTTCATCGCCCAAAGACAAGCGAGGTGTAACCATTGGTTGAGAAACCTGTTGAGCAACACTAAAAAACCTACGGGCTTTTACATCACTAGACATGTCATCTCCTTGACTATTGACGACATCATACCGTCAAGGTAGGATATATCAAATATTATTTCCGATCGTATCTTATAGGAGGCCTTTTACGACCACAATGGTCGTTGATGTACGGCAAACTCGCATCATCGATACCGAGATTCTGGAACATGCTGGCACACCGGCAACGGTGCCATCGCCCCATTTAGCAAAAACCAAGGTATGTGCTGAGACTGGCATGGGACGTACTTGTCAGCAGTCTGATGGCATCGGCATTGCGGCGCGAAAGATAAGGCCGATCAGTCTTATTATTAAGATTACTTATCAAGAATCAAGATACAGCAAAGACGCAATATAGCATCTGCAAATAACAATGAAGGTACAGCGAGACCTTCAGGGATTCACACATTCATAAATAATAATGGAGGCGACATGTTTGATTATTTCACATCACGGCATCTACCAGCAGAACATTTGCACAAAGGCAGCAGGACATCAATCGCACCTTCCCCTTTATCTTCGTGCTTCGCATTGTTCCCACATATTCTCTAACTGGAGATGATCATGATCAACGAATTCCCAATCAATACCAAAATAATTCACCACTCAGAAGCATTACAAACAAACGAAGAAAAAGCTGGGTTACGACGCGTCATCTGGTCCTCTATTCTTGGCAGTATTTTGGAGTGGTACGATTTCTACCTCTATGGCACGGCTAGCGCTTTGATTTTCAGCAAACTGTTCTTCACCTCACTAGACCCCGTTACTGGTGTCATTGCCTCTTTCAGCACCCTGGCATTGGGATTTATTGCACGTCCGATCGGCGGTTTATTCTTCGGTGCCATGGGAGATCGCTTGGGACGCAAGAAAGTTCTACTGATCACGATGTTTCTCATGGGGGGTGCCACAGCATTAATTGGTGTGATGCCAACATATCACAGTATCGGCATCTGGGCGCCTGCATTACTTGCTCTATGCCGCCTGCTCCAAGGCTTTGCAGCAGGAGGGGAATACGCCAGTGCCGTCGCGTTGACTTCAGAACACGCTCCCAAGAAGCGGCAAGGTTTTTTTGCCAGTTTGCCTGGTATCGGTGTGTCCGCAGGTATTTTATTGTCCGCCGTGGTCTTCAGTCTGTTCCAGCATATGCCTGAAGAC
>JAATGO010000233.1 GCA_015654605.1 Betaproteobacteria bacterium | reverse complement strand
CTCTGTGGATTCCCTCTCACAGGGCACGGTACTCTGCAAAAGTTCTCCTGCGTATGAAGATAAGCAGTGCATCGACGTAAAAAGTCACCTATGCGCAAATGTTTCTTCACTATCTCATGCTGGAACTTCGTGCCGTATGTCACCAGGAAAACATCTCCAACATGGGATGTCATGCCCGATTATGTGGGGGGCGTTCACATTCATACGATCCCAATCGATCAGATCGGCTAACTGTGCCAAGGCATGCTTAAGATGGATTCGTTCCAGGACTAAGTATCGTGTTGATTTCTTTCGCTATCTATTTTCTGTATGGGTAGGTATTAGCTGTATCAGCAATCATTGATATTGGTAATGGCATTGATTTTCTTGGAAGTTACACTTCATTGTCGGAAGGAAATTTACTTCCATTCTCCTTGATATCCAGTGCGCGTTCATATAATGCATTTTTCTTTTGTCCGGTGATTTGTGCTGCAAGCGCTGCAGCCTGTTTAACAGGCAGCTCTGCCAGCAGTATATGTAGTATGCGGTTACTTTCAGCAAGATCATCTTGAGTGGATGGAGCACCTTCCAACAAGATAACAAATTCCCCTCGTTGCCGATTGACATCTTCTGTCAACCATGCCGGAGCATCGGCCAGCGGGCAACGATGTATGGTTTCAAAAAGTTTGGTCAATTCTCGCGCCAGCACTATTTGGCGCGTTGGTCCAAATATTTGCCGCATCGCATCGACAGTAGCGACGATGCGATGCGGCGCTTCATAAAAAATCAGCGTTGCTGGCTCAGTGAGTAGTGCATCAAGAACGGTGTCGCGCTGTTTTGCTTTGTTGGGAAGGAACCCGATGAAATAAAAGCGGTCAGTGATTAAGCCGCTGGCAGATAGTGCAGTGATGGATGCGGATGCACCAGGTAATGGAATGACCGGCAGTCCGAAGGCACGTACGGTATCGACGATGCGAGCTCCAGGATCAGAGATTGCCGGTGTGCCTGCATCCGACACCAATGCAATACGTTCGCCTCGTTGTAGTCGAGTCATAATTTTGTCTGCTGCTTCTCGTTCATTATGTTCATGCGCGGCTAGCAGAGGTTTATTTAACCCATAACGGCTTAATAAATGGCTGGTGTTACGTGTGTCTTCACAGGCAACCACATCGGCAATCGAAAGTAAATATAATCCGCGTAAACTGATATCACACATATTTCCGATGGGAGTGGCAAGCACATACAATGCACCAACAGGATAGTTCTGCTGAACCACTTCATTGAGAATGGGGAGTGCGGCAAGGAAACTGGATTGCTTGTGAGTCATGGGAGAAGGCAAATGTTGGGGAATTCTGTAAAAACAATGTTACTGATAGGCTTGGTGTTCGGATTGTGCGCTCCTATGCACGCAAATACAACCATGGCAGAGGCAGCGCAACAAGAGCCCGTTGTAGTGGAAAGCGATGCTAATGTAGAGCGAATTCACCTTGCGCTACTGTTGCCAAAGGCTTCCAGTATATTGGGATCTGCTGCAGAAGCTGTTTTGAAGGGATTTCAGGCGGCGCATGATCAGAAAGCTTCTGACAATCATGTGGATATCCACGTGATTGAAACAGGTGAATCCGCACAGGAAATGTATGATGCGTATCGACTTGCGGTTGGCAGCTATAACATCATAGTCGGGCCATTGTCGCGGAATGCGGTAGCGACAATGGTAAAAGAAGGTAACGTAACAACGCCTACGATTGCATTGGCGCAACCAGAACTACTTAACGATCTGCAGCCGACTTTGCCAGCCAATATGTTAGCGGTAGGCCTTTCTATAGAAGATGAAGCACGTCAAGTAGCCATATGGGTGGCCAGTGACAAACCCGAAGGGCATGTTTTTGTTGTCTCTACCCAGGTTGGCTGGCAGCAGCGCGCTGCCAAAGCTTTCTCCGTAAAAGCACAGGAAATCGGGATAGAGACTGTTAGTCTAGTATTAAGTAACAAAACCAATGAACTTGCTACTGCTGAATTGAAGCAGCTACAACAGCGGATTCAGTCAGAAAAGCCAGCGTCAATGTTTGTTGCGCTTGATGCTGGACAAACAGTGCAGTTACGCGCAGTGATTGGTACCAGGCTACCACTTTATGGGACGTCACAGCTTAATCCAATGCCGCGGATCCGAGCCGAATCTAACACGGTAAACCGCCTGCCAGCACTCAATGGTGTCAAATTGATAGAGATTCCATGGCAATTGCCGGATGCTTATCTTGGTCCAGAAACAGATATCCTTGCAAAGGATGTTGAACATGACAAACCAAGCGCGGATCTTGCGCGTTTGTATGCGCTGGGAATAGATGCTTATCATATTGCAGATGAAATTATGCAAAAACATCCTTCTTTCTATATTGATGGTGCGACAGGAAGGCTAAGTGGCAGCATGGTAGATGGTATAACCTATTTTCAGCGCCAGGAAATTCCGGCGATATATCAGGATGGTGTGGTCGTACCATTCCTTCATTGATTGGCAGTAGAGGTGGTATGGGATTATTGAGTCGTTTGAGGCGCGCAATGCCATTGAGCACTAG
>JAATGO010000265.1 GCA_015654605.1 Betaproteobacteria bacterium | reverse complement strand
AATCACTGAAAATCCCATTAACGCAGCCCCCCACAGCATGGCATCTAAGAACCACATGCCTGCAAGCACCACAACGCCAATCACCATGGCAACTATCTTAGCCCAACGACATAATGTTGACCTGAGTTGAAGCAAAACAACGAAAGCAATAACGCCTACCATCAGCCACCCCATAAAATCAGTTGTCGTGGCCCGCAAAATCGAAAAGAAAGGGGTGAAGTACCAGACTGGCGCAATATGTGGAGGTGTTTTCAATGCATCCGCAGGCGCAAAATTATTGTATTCCAAGAAATATCCGCCCATTTCTGGAGCAAAAAATACAATTGCGCTAAATATCAACAAAAATACCGCCGCCACCATCACATCATGCACTGTGTAATAAGGATGAAAGGGGATGCCGTCCAATGGGATGCCATTCGCGTCAGTCGTGTCCTTGATCTCAATTCCATCTGGGTTGTTGGAACCCACCTCATGCAAAGCAACAATATGTGCGACCACTAAACCCACTAGCACTAGGGGAATAGCGATAACATGAAATGCAAAAAAACGGTTCAATGTCGCATCCGACACCACATAATCCCCCCGAATCCATAGCGCCAAATCTGGGCCGATAAAAGGGATGGCACCAAACAAGTTAATGATCACCTGCGCTCCCCAGTAGGACATTTGCCCCCAGGGCAAAAGATATCCCATGAAAGCTTCTGCCATCAGGCACAGAAAAATCACTACACCAAATAACCATACCAGTTCACGAGGCTTACGATAGGAGCCATACAGCAGACCTCGCACCATATGCAGATATATCACAATAAAAAAAGCCGATGCACCGGTGGAATGCATATAACGCACCAACCATCCCCATGGGACATCGCGCATGATGTATTCCACCGAAGTAAATGCCAATGCCGCATCAGGCTTATAGTGCATGACCAGAAAAATACCGGTCACAATCTGAATCGTCAATACTAATAATGCCAGTGAGCCAAACACGTACCAAAAGTTAAAATTTTTCGGTACATAGTATTCAGAACCATGAGCCCGCAATGTGGCACTGAATGGAAACCGGGCATCTATCCAGCCCAATAACTTGGTACGCAATGGGGCATCTTTGGGCAGCGCTTTCTCATGAAATGCAGCCATACGATCAGGCCTCACCTTTCTCGTCTTTACCGATCACCAGTTTAGTATCGCTTTCAAACATGTAAGGAGGGACTTGTAAATTATCAGGTGAAGGCTTGTTCCTGAAAACACGCCCTGCCAAATCGAAAGTAGAACCATGGCAAGGACACAAGAACCCGCCATGCCAGTCATCTGGTAATGATGGCTGTGCACCAGGCTCTAACTTTGCACCCGGTGAACAACCTAGATGTGGGCAAATCCCCACAACAACCAACCACTCTTTTTTGATCGATCGCCACTCATTCAACGAGTAGGTGGGCGTCGTTGAAAACTGCGTACGCCTGGACTCCGGATCAGCAACCTGTGCATCAACCAGCTTGAGCGAGTCCAGCATTTCCGGCGTGCGACGCAAAATCCACACAGGTTTCCCGCGCCATTCCACTGTTTTCATTTCTCCGGGCGCCATGGCAGAAACATCCACATCAACCGGTGCTCCTGCCGCTTTCTCCCGTTCAGATGGCTTCAGTGTCGACACAAAGGCGCCAACTGTCGCCAACCCTGCGACGCCTCCTACTGTACAAGTAGCGACGAGCAAACCGCGCCGACTCGAGTCGACTTGCTTTTCTTCACTCATACCCAAACCCAATTAGTCAAAACACGGAAATTGCATGAACGTTGCAAAAATGAAATTATATGACGTGGCGCAGCCATCGATTATATCCAACCTGACATGGCTTTTAAAGCAGATAAGTGCGTTTTCCCGTAATTTATGGCCCTTTATGAGATGGTAAGGTCTGAAAATATGATCTTCCCAGCAAAATCCTGCACTCAGTCTGCAGAACTCGCACCATGTGACCATCCACGGCAGAAATATGATGATCAGCAGACAACGCCCGAAAAACATGAAATAATTTACGCAACACAATATCTAGGGAAAATGCTATGAGTATGCTTGAGGAATTTAAGAATTTTGCCATGAAAGGCAATGTTGTTGACCTAGCCATAGGCGTCATTATCGGTGGTGCATTCGGCAAAATTGTCGACTCAATTGTGCAGGACATCATCATGCCGCTCGTTGGCAAAGTTTTGGGGGGGGCTGGATTTTTCCAATTATTACTGGGCACTCAACGGGCAAGCTGCTGGGCTGTCACTGGCAGAGGCCAAAAAAGCAGGCGCCGTTCTGGCTTATGGTAATTTTATTACGATCCTACTTAATTTCATCATTCTTGCCTTCATCATTTTCCAGATGGTGCGTCTCATCAACAAAGCGCGTAAGGCTCCGGCAACACCAGCACCTACTGAAGATGTCATATTGCTACGCGAAATTCGTGATGCATTAAAAAATCTGCAATAAAGCAGAAAACGGCTGTAGCATGCAATGTGACCAAGTGCCCCTGTAGTCAATTTCATTCAGTCGCACAGATGAAGGATACGCAGTAACACCTGGTCTATTGCAATGCTTCATCCTCATTTTAAACAGGATTGTCAATATCGACAAAGGTGTGGTGGATCCCAAAATGGTCCGCTAAATGGGCCCCTAGCGCTTGCACCCCGTAGCGCTCCGTAGCATGGTGCCCTGCTGACAAATAAGCTACACCAGTTTCACGTGCCAAATGCACGGTCGGCTCACTGATCTCACCACTAATATACGCTGACGCTCCTGCAGCAATAGCGTCAGCAAAAAATCCCTGCGCCGCACCAGTACACCACCCAATCTGTTGTAAGGGTTGCCCAGGGTCACCAATCACTAACGGACTTCGCCCAAGCCGATTTTCGATCAGTTGCGCCAGCTCAGCGATACTTCGAATTTGTGATTCTGCCCGTCCCAGCCAACCTAGCTGATTCTCTCCAAAACAAGCCTGACCACGCAACCCTAGCCGGTTCGCCAATTGGGCATTGTTACCTAATTCAGGGTGAGCATCCAATGGCAAATGATATGCCAGCAAATTGACTCCCTGTTTTAATAATAATTGCAAACGGTGGCGTTTAATGCCAACAACACAGGGATCCTCTCCACGCCAAAAATAACCATGGTGTACCAAAATGGCATCAGCCTTCAGATCCAATGCTGCTTCAAGCAACGCCATACTTGCTGTCACCCCACTTACCAGCTCACTAATTTGACGACGCCCTTCCACCTGTACTCCATTTGGGCAATAATCTCGGTATTGTGCAATATTAAGCAATTGTGCGATATATTGCGCAAACTCATCCCGATCTATCATTTTCAGGGCCATTTCTTCTTCCTCATTTCTATTTCACTATGCGACGCTTTTGGCTGTTATTCGCACAAACCGTTACGATCGGTCTAGCGCTCTGGTTCATTGTCGTGGTCTT